>JBDKEX010000078.1:0-5181 GCA_039798985.1 Pseudomonadota bacterium
GCTCACCCTTTGGCCGCCGCATTGCTGCGGTTGCGTTCCACCAAAGCAGCAATCAAACCATCAATCCCTTTGGTGTTGATTTCTTGCGCAAACTGGTTTCGGTAGGTCTCGACCAACCAAACACCCAACACATTCAAGTCGTAAATCTTCCAACCGCCTTCGGTTTTCTCGACCCGGTAGTCGAGTTGAATCGGGTCGCCTTTGCCACGCAGTTCAGACCTGACCACCACCTCCATATCGGTGGGCGCAGCACGGTAGGGTTTGAAGCTCAGGGTTTGGTCTTTGACTTGCCCCAGCGCACCCGAATAGGTGCGCACCAGCAGGGTTTTGAACTCCGCCTGCAGCTTGTTTTTTTGTTCCGGCGTGGCCTGGCGCCAAAAGCGTCCAACGGCCGAGGCCGTCATGCGCGTGAAATTCACGTGCGGCATGATTTGGGTGTCCACCAATGCCACCACCTTGGTCATGTCACCTGCGGCAATGGCGGGATCGTTTTTCACGGTCGTCATCACCTGGGTGGCAATCCGTTGAATCAATGCATCGGGGGTTTCAACCGCCTGCGCCCAGCCGGCACTTTGGGCCGTGGCCAAAACCACTGCGGAAGCAAACAACGCCCACTGGCGTCGGTTCAAAAACTGGGTCATATTTTCCCTTTGCCTGTCTGGCCTGTTATTTTGCACCCCCGCGGGGCTCGACTTCCCTGCTGGTTACAACTGGTAGCGCTTGATTCATTCATCGTAACGTTCTTCCGGAACGACCTGCCCCGCCAGACTTTGGCGGCGCTGCAAATAAGCGTCGCGCAAAAAGGAATAGCGGTCCAGAGACGCTTCTTCCAGCATATTGCCTGCGCGCAGCAACTGGGTACGGGTATCGACCACGCGCAAGGCGTACAGCGAGTTGCGCGTGGCCACGTCGACGGTGCCGTAGGCCAAGGGGTCGCCCGCGCCGTCTACCGTGAATGAGGCTGAAGCGTCGCGGACGCTGGACGGCCCGAACAAAGGGAGCACCACATAGGGGCCCGCCGGCACACCCCACCGGGCCAGTGTCAGCCCAAAATCCAAAGTGGTGCGCTCAATGCCCATGTCGCTGGCAATGTCTAGCAAGCCCCCCAAGCCCAAAAACGTGTTGACGCCGAAACGCAAAAAGTTTTCGGCCGCCTCTTTGGGGCGCGCTTGCAAGACGCCGTTGGCAGCCGACCAAGCATCGCGCCAATTACTGAAAAAGTTGCTGACCCCGGTGCGAATCAGGCTGGGCACTTTGTCACGGTAGGTGGTGGCCACCGGCTTCAAAACTGCGTTGTCAACCGCTTCGTTGAAGCGCATGACCTGGCGGTTCATGGGCTCCAACGGGTCTTGCGGATTGGCTTGCGGGCCGCTGGCGCAACCCAGCACCAAAGACAAGCAAGCACCCAAGAGCAGCCAGCGCACAGCGCGGCCAACACGCTGAAACCCAGGTTCAAAACCGGTCATCACGCCCCCTTCATTGCGGTTTGTCGCCCGATTCAGCCGCCTTGTTGAACAGGAACTGACCGATCAGGTTCTCCAGCACAATGGCGGACTGGGTGTTGGTGACCACATCGCCGGCAGCCAGGTTTTTCTCGTCGCCACCCGGCTCTATGCCAACGTACTGCTCCCCCAACAAACCGCTGGTCAGCACTTTCAAGGACGAATCTTTGGGAAAAGCATAGCGCGCCTCCAATGCAAGGGTCACATCTGCCTGGAATGCTTTGTCGTTGAAGGCAATGCCTTCCACACGCCCCACCACCACGCCTGCGCTTTTGACGGCAGCGCGCGGTTTGAGTCCACCCGCGTTGTCAAAGCGTGCGGTGACACGGTAGGTAGGCTGCATGTTCAAGCTCAGCAGGTTGGCCGACTGCAGCGCCAAAAACAACACAGCCGATGCACCCACCAGCACAAACAACCCCACCCATAAATCAATTTTCGAGCGTTGCATCCAGCTCTCCTTGTATGTATTCAACCGGCAAACATCATGGCCGTGAGAATGAAGTCCAGGCCCAACACCGTGAGCGATGACATGACCACTGTGCGCGTGGTGGCGCGTGAGACACCTTCTGGCGTGGGCTTGGAAAAATAACCTTGCAACAAGGCGATGAAAGTAACAGCCACACCAAAAACCAGGCTTTTGAGCAAACTGTTGCCAACGTCGGCCCAAACGTCCACACCGCTTTGTATTTGGCCCCAGAACGAACCGGCGTCCACACCGATCATGAGCACCCCGACCACCCAGCCGCCGATGATGCCCATGGCACTGAACACCGCCGACAACAAGGGCATGACGAACACACCCGCCCAAAAACGGGGCGCCAGCACCCGGTCGATCGGGTCCACCGCCATCATTTCCATGGCCACGATTTGCTCACCGGCTTTCATCAGGCCAATTTCAGCGGTCAACGAAGTGCCCGCGCGACCGGCAAACAGCAAGCCCGTGATCACCGGCCCCAGCTCGCGTATCAGGCTCAAGGCCACCAGCAAGCCCAGCGTTTCGGTGGAGCCAAAGCGTTGCAAGATGTTGTACCCCTGCAAACCGAACACAAAGCCCACAAACAAGCCCGACACCGCGATGATGGCCAGCGAATAGTTGCCCAAAAAGTGGATTTGATCGCGTATCAGGCGCCAGCGCAGCCAACTGCCCAAAGTGCCAAAAAACAAACGCGAAAACAAGCGTGCGCCCAGCCCCAAATCGGCCAGCCAAACCCTCGTCAATGTGCCCACGCAGGCCGGGTTCCAGCGGCTCATGCATGCCTCCCATTTTTGAGGGCGGCCACACCAAAGTCGTCGGCCACGCTGGGGCCGGGGTAGTGGAATCGCACCGGCCCATCGGGTGAAGCCGTCACGTATTGCCGTACCAACGGGTCTTCGCTGCGGCGAACCTCTTGCGGCGGACCTTGCACCGCAATCTGCCCATTGACCAAAATCACCAAATGGTCGGCCACGGCAAAAGTGGATTCCAGCTCGTGCGATACCATGATGCTGGTCAGGCCCAGGGTGTCGTTCAATTGCCGTATCAGCCGCGCTGCAGTGCCCATGGAAATGGGGTCCAGCCCGGAGAATGGCTCGTCATACATCATGAGCTCGGGGTCCAGCGCAATTGCACGGGCCAAGGCCACGCGCCGCGCCATGCCGCCCGAGAGTTCGCTGGGCATAAGGTAGCGCGCCCCGCGCAACCCCACCGCGTGCAACTTCATCAACACAATGTCACGAACAATGTCTTCGGGCAACGGCGTGTGTTCGCGCAAGGGAAACGCCACGTTGTCAAACACATTTTGGTCTGTGAACAAAGCACCAAACTGGAACAACATGCCCATGCGCCGGCGCATGGCGTACAAACCGTCTCGGCGCAATTGTCCCACGTCTTGGCCATCGAACAACACTTGCCCCTGCCCGGCGCGGTGTTGCCCGCTGATCAAGCGCAGCATGGTGGTCTTGCCACCACCGGAGGCGCCCATCAACACCGTGACCTTGCCGCGTGGCACCTGCAAGCTGATGTTGTTCAAAATGACGCGCTCATCCCCATAACCAAAGGTCACGTTCTTGAGTTCGACCAAACTGATGTGGGACATGGGGCGGCAAAAAAATCAAAAAGCCGGGCTCGCCGGCTTCTTGAATCATAAGGCATGCAGGTAAACCCTAGGTAAACCTGCCGAAAGGGGTCAGCGTGGCAGGTCGGAGTAGCCCATCAAGAATTCGTCCACGGCCCGTGCCGCTTGGCGCCCTTCGCGAATGGCCCACACCACCAGGGACTGGCCACGGCGCATGTCGCCTGCCGCAAACACCTTGTTCACATTGGTGGCGTAACCGCCCGTGAAGTCGGTGCTGGCTTTGGCATTGCCGCGGGCGTCTTTGTCCACCCCAAAAGCGTCCAACACGGTGGCCACCGGGTTCACAAACCCCATGGCCAGCAGCACCAGATCGGCAGGGTACTCTTTTTCTGAACCTGCCATTTCCACCAGCTTGCCGTCCTTCATTTCAACGTTCACGGTCCTGAGGGCGGTGAGTTTGCCGTTCTTGCCGACAAATTCTTTGGTGGAGATGGCGAACTCCCGCTTGAGTATGCCTTTCTCGGCGCTTTCGTCGTGGCTGGAGCTGGTGCGCAGCTTCAGCGGCCAATACGGCCACACCAGCGGCTTGTTCTCTTGCTCGGGAGGCTGCGGCATCACTTCAAACTGGGTCACGCTCACAGCACCGTGGCGGGTACTGGTGCCCACGCAGTCAGAACCGGTGTCGCCACCGCCAATCACAATCACGTGTTTGCCGTCAGCGCGCAACTGGTTTTTGAGCTTGTCGCCGGCATTCACCTTGTTCTGCTGGGGCAAGAACTCCATGGCGAAGTGCACACCTTCCAGCTCGCGGCCGGGCACGGGCAGGTCGCGGCTCTGCTCGGAACCGCCGGTCAGCAGCACGGCGTCAAACTGGGCTTTCAGTTCGTCTGCACCGATCACGGTTTTGGCGTCGTTGGTGACCTTGGTGCCTTCGGGCATGCTGCCAATCAAAGTGCTGGTCTTGAACACCACGCCTTCGGCTTCCATCTGCGCCACGCGGCGGTCAATGTGTGACTTCTCCATCTTGAAGTCGGGGATGCCGTAACGCAACAACCCGCCGACGCGGCTGTTTTTCTCAAACAGCGTCACGTCATGACCGGCTCGGGCCAGCTGCTGTGCCGCGGCCAAGCCAGCCGGGCCGGAGCCCACCACCGCCACTTTTTTGCCGGTTTTGATTTTGGCCGGACGAGGCTGCACCCACCCGCTTTCCCAGGCTTTGTCGATGATGGCGTGCTCGATCGATTTGATGCCCACCGCATCGCCGTTCACGTTGACCACGCAAGCGGCTTCGCAAGGTGCCGGGCAAATGCGTCCCGTGAATTCCGGGAAGTTGTTGGTGCTGTGCAGTACCGCAATCGCGTTTTCCCAATCGTTGCGGTACACCAGATCGTTGAAGTCTGGAATGATGTTGTTGACCGGGCAGCCGTTGTTGCAAAACGGTGTGCCGCAGTCCATGCAGCGCGCACCCTGTACTTTGGCTTGTTGGTCATCCAGAGCGACCACGAACTCTTTGTAGTGTTTCAAACGCTCGATCGGGGGCTTGTAGCCCTCTTCGATGCGCTCATACTCCATAAAGCCGGTGACTTTTCCCATTTTGATTCCTTTGCGCGCCGGCCACGCAGGCC
>JBDKEX010000079.1:0-2854 GCA_039798985.1 Pseudomonadota bacterium
CGGGTACTGAATGCCGCAAACCAGCTGGCCGCTGGCGATTTGAGCCGACCGGTTCTGGTGGAAGACACCGGCCTGATCGGCCAGTTGCAGCAAGCTTTGGGCCAAATGGGTTTGAACATTCGCACCGCCATCCGCGATATTCGGCACGAAGTTGGAAACCTGCGCGACGGCACCCAGGAAATTGCGGCCGGCAACCAGGACATGTCTGAACGGACCGAATCCCAGGCCAGCAACCTGGAGCAGACTGCGGCTTCGATGGAAGAAATCAACGGCACGGTGCAACAGACCACTGCACTGGCCGCCCAAGGCGCGCAATTGGCCGAAGAAACAGCAGAAGTGGCCCGACGCAGCCACGACTCGGTGGAAGGGGTTGCCAGCACCATGCATGGCATTGCCGAATCTGCACGAAAAATTGGCGACATCATTCAGGTGATTGAAGGGGTGGCCTTTCAAACCAATATATTGGCCTTGAACGCCGCGGTTGAAGCCGCCCGTGCTGGCGATGCAGGCCGGGGATTTGCCGTGGTGGCATCTGAAGTGCGGGCACTGGCCCAACGGACCAGCTCGGCGGCCAAAGAAATCCGGCAGTTGATTGAAGAGTCACGCCAGCGTGTGGAAGTGGGCAACGACCGGGCAGAAGAAGCACGCCAGCGCATGAACGAGGCGCTGTCAGCGGTGGACCGGGTGACCGCTTTGCTGGAAGAAATTCGGGGAGCAACTGTCGAGCAGCAAACGGGTATTTCGCAAATCAGCGAGGCGGTTTCGCAAATGGACTCAATCACCCAGCAAAACGCTGCCATGGTGGAAGAGTTGGCCGCTGCGTCGGCATCGCTCAACACCCAAGTCAACCAAGTGCACAACGCGGGGCGTATTTTCCGCTTGGCCGAAAATGAAAAAACCTTGGCAGAAGACGACGCGGTGGCCTTGCGGCAAGAGGCCAAGTCGGGGTTTGCGGACCAGGGCTGACCGCATTTACCGCTCTGTCACCACTTCCAAGGTTGCATCGCAACCTTGGCCAGCGGCAATCCAGCGCCGTATCAAGCGGGCAAACAACCACTGAAACGGCTGCCAGGCCCTGCCCAAACCCGAAGCGGCGGTTTGCTCTGACCCCCAGCGCGCCAAGGCACCGCATAGGTAGCGGCCTTGGGCGTCACTCCACACCAGTGCTTTGCAAGGCCCGGTGCGTTTGCGTGACAACAGCACCCCTAGGGGGCACGGTTCGGCCAGGCAACACACGCCGCACCCATTGCAGGGCTGCCCCCAGGCGGGTTTGGGGGGCGATTTGGGGTGTATTTGTATGACCTGCATGACCACCCAGTTATGCCCTGGCCAGTACCGGCGCCAGCGCGCGGCCGGTGTGGGTGCCCAGTTGAACCAAGGCTTCGGGAGGTGCGGCCGCGACCACCTGCCCACCCCCATCGCCCCCATCGGGCCCCAGATCCATGATCCAGTCCGCCTCGGCGATCACGTCCAGATCGTGTTCAATGACCACGACACTGTGCCCGCCATCCACCAAACGGTGCAGCACGCGTATGAGTTTGTCCACGTCGGCCATGTGCAAGCCCACGGTTGGCTCGTCCAACACGTACAGGGTGTGGGGGGCCTTCTGGCCACGGCGACCCACTTCATCGCGCACCTTGGTGAGTTCGGTGACCAGCTTGATGCGCTGCGCCTCACCTCCGCTGAGGGTGGGTGAAGGCTGCCCCAGAGTCAGGTAGCCCAAGCCGACGTCTTGCAGCAGTTGCAGGGGGTAGGCAATGCTGGGCATGGTGGCAAAAAAGGTCACCGCCTCATCCACCTCCATTTTCAGCACGTCGCCTATGCTTTTGCCGCGCCAGGTCACGGCCAGGGTTTCAGGGTTGAAGCGCGCTCCGTGGCAAGCCTCGCACGGCACTTTCACATCGGGCAAAAAGCTCATTTCGATGGTTCGAACGCCCTGCCCTTCACAACTGTGGCAGCGGCCGTCGCCGGTGTTGAAGCTGAAACGGCCCGGGCTGTAGCCCCTCGCCTTGGCTTCGAGGGTTTCGGTGTAGAGCTTGCGTATGGTGTCCCAAAAACCGATGTAGGTGGCGGGGCAACTGCGCGGTGTTTTGCCAATCGGGGTTTGGTCCACCTCCAGCACGCGCTGTATGGCTTCGCTGCCCAACACCGCAGCACAGCCCTGCCACGTGGGGCGTTCGCCCGCAGTCCAAGCGTCCCTCCCGGCTTTGGTGGATTGCATCTGCACGGCAGCGGCCACGTTGGTCAACAACACATCACGGGCAAAAGTGGATTTGCCTGAACCGCTGACGCCGGTGATGGCGACCAGACGCTTCAGGGGTATCTTGGCCGTGACGTTTTGCAGGTTGTGGAGGGTGGCGTTTTTGACCGTGAGCCAGGTGAGTTCTTCGTCGCTCGATGAGCGTGGGTAGTGCAACGAGGGCACGGGGGGCTCCGCATGCTGCGAGCAGAAATTGTCGCCCCCCGCACCCTCCCTGCCCTTCGAGGCGGGATCGGCAAACTTAGAAACCCAAGCTTCACTTGAGCCTGCCTCCGCCAAGGCAAGGGGAGTGCCGGGCGCCGATTTTTGGCCGTGCAGCGGACGGTATGAGGCGTCTGGCACTCCCCTTGAATTGGCAGCGAGCGAAGCATCGCCCGCCATGACAAACCGCCGCGCCTGCAGTGGGTGCTTCATCGCATGCAACAAATACCGCCCGGTTTGCGAATCCTGTGCGGCCATCACGTCAGCCACAGAACCTTGGGCCACCACCCGCCCGCCGCGCACGCCCGCACTGGGCCCTATGTCAATCAGATGGTCTGCCCTGCGGATGGTGTCTTCGTCGTGTTCCACCACCACCAGCGTGTTGCCTTTGTC
>JBDKEX010000080.1:0-2548 GCA_039798985.1 Pseudomonadota bacterium
TTCCACGCCGATTTGGTCGGCATCCAGGTGCGCGCACTGCAGCGCCTGGGGGCCGAGCACGCTCTGGTGGTCTATGGCAAAGACGGCATGGACGAGGTCAGCCTTGGCGCAGGAACCTTGGTGGGCGAGCTGAAAAACGGCAACATCACCGAGTACGAAATCCACCCCGAGGACTTTGGCCTGCCCATGGCCAGCAGCCGTTCACTCAAAGTGGATACCCCCGAGCAATCGCGTCAAATGCTGCTGGGCGTGCTGGACAATCAGGCCGGCCCCGCACGCGACATCGTGGTGCTCAACGCCGGCGTGGCCTTGTACGCCGCCAATGTGGCAGCCGATATCCCTGCTGGCATTGAGAAAGCCCGCCAGGTCCTGGCATCCGGCGCAGCCAAAGCCAAACTCGATCAACTGGTCACGGCGGCCCACGCACTCAGCACTTTATAAAGCCTCAATCATGAGTGACATCCTCAACAAAATAGTGGCCACCAAGCGCGAGGAAATCGCACAGGCGCTTCGCAAACAGCCTTTGGCCGCGGTTCGCGAAGACGCAGAATCTCGCGTCCTCACCCGGGACTTTGTTGGAGCGCTCCGTCGAAAAGTCGCAGCTGGGCTCCCGGCTGTCATCGCCGAAATCAAAAAAGCCAGCCCATCCAAAGGCGTGATCCGCGAAAACTTCATCCCTGCCGACATTGCCCAAAGCTATGCTGAATACGGAGCGGCCTGTCTGTCGGTGTTGACCGATCGACAGTACTTCCAGGGCAGCCCAGACTACTTGAAACAAGCCCGTGCGTCCTGTGATTTGCCGGTCTTGCGCAAGGATTTCATGGTCGATGCCTACCAGGTTTACGAAGCCCGGGCCATGGGCGCCGACTGCATCTTGTTGATAGCGGCTTGTTTGAGCGACGCCCAAATGGCCGACCTGGAAGCGGTGGCCTTGGGCCTGAACATGGCGGTTTTGGTCGAGGTGCACGATCGCGAAGAATTGCACCGTGCCCTGCGGCTGAAAACACCGTTGGTGGGCATCAACAACCGCAACCTGCGCACCTTCGATGTCAGCCTGCAAACCACCTTGGATATGTTGGGTGACGTGCCTCAAGACCGGTTGTTAATCACCGAAAGCGGAATTTTGAAAGCCGATGACGTGAAAACCATGCAACATGCAGGGGTTCATGCGTTCTTGGTGGGTGAGGCGTTCATGCGTGCCCCGGAGCCTGGGCAGGAGCTGGCCGAGTTGTTTGCGCTGTCCGGTGATTGAACGTTTGACTCCATGACCCGTGATTTTTGGCAGGACACTCACCCCCGTCAGATGGGGGGCTTGCCTGCGGCCGATTTGGCTTGTTGGCCGGTGGCCCCGGGTTGGCGGCCCTGTGTGGAGCGGTTTCTTGGCAGCGCCACAGCCACCTGGTTGGTGGCCCAGTTGGCTGAACGCATGAGCCAAGGGGCCGTGGTTTATCCTCCCCAGCCGTTTCGCGCCCTGGAGTTGACCGATCTGGCCGACGTTCGCGTGGTGATTTTGGGTCAAGATCCCTACCACGGCCCCGGGCAAGCCCATGGCTTGGCGTTCTCGGTGCCTGCAGGGCAGCGCATCCCGCCTTCTTTGCGCAACATCTTCAAAGAATTGGCGCGTTCGGGTGGTAACTTGGCGCCAAAGTCTGGCAATTTGGAGTCTTGGGCCCAGCAGGGGGTGCTGTTGCTCAACACTGTGCTCACGGTAGAACAAGGCCAGCCGGCCAGCCATGCGCGACTGGGGTGGCAGACGCTGACCGATGCCTTGATCAAAGCCTGCAGCGATCATCCCCGCCCCAAGGCCTTCATGCTGTGGGGCGCTCACGCGCAGGCCAAAACGGGCTTGATCGATGCTTCCCGGCATCTGGTGCTGCAGGCCAATCACCCTTCGCCGCTGTCGGCGTTGCGCCCACCCATGCCCTTCATTGGCTGCGATCATTTCGTGCGGGCCAACCACTGGCTGGCGTCAAAAAACGAAAAAACCATCGGCTGGTTGTAAAAAACTCAAAAACACTGGCATAATCCATGGCTCGCCGGAGGGGTGCCCGAGTGGCTAAAGGGGGCAGACTGTAAATCTGTTGGCTTACGCCTACGCTGGTTCGAATCCAGCCTCCTCCACCAGCGAAACTGTACGGAACGGTCGGTTGTGCATCTGTTGCGTGAGCGATTGTGATGCGGGAGTAGTTCAATGGTAGAACCCCAGCCTTCCAAGCTGATGACGCGGGTTCGATTCCCGTCTCCCGCTCCAGTATGGTTTTGAGGTTGCGGCAAGTTTTCAATGGCAGTCGTCAGATTGTTATTGCCCATGTGGCTCAGTGGTAGAGCACCCCCTTGGTAAGGGGGAGGTCGGCAGTTCGATCCTGCCCATGGGCACCACATTTCCGTGTTTGTATTTCGGCATTTTTTTCGATTTGGAGCTGAAAAATGGCAAAAGAGAAATTTGAGCGGACCAAGCCGCACGTCAACGTAGGCACGATTGGTCACGTGGACCACGGCAAGACCACCCTGACAGCGGCCATCACGACCGTGCTGGCAGCCAAGTTCG
>JBDKEX010000081.1:0-3732 GCA_039798985.1 Pseudomonadota bacterium
GGCGGCAACGTCGTTCATGGGCAAAGCAAGATCAGGGGGTGAAACAAGGGTCAAACCGGCCGTGCTGCGTGCAACAGGTCTCGGGTGCGCAAAGCCTCGGCGCGCGCAGCCTCTGCAAAACCTGCACCGGCGCTGGCATACAGCACCGCGCGAGATGAGTTAACCACAACCAAGCCGGTGGTTTGCCCTGCTGTACCCCGCCACCCCGCCCGCACCGTGGCCTGGGCGTCGCCCCCTTGGGCGCCCACACCAGGAATCAGCAGCGGCACCGTGGGCGCCAGTGCACGCACCCGTTCAATTTCGGCGGGGTAGGTGGCACCCACCACCAAACCCAACTGGCCGTTGAGGTTCCAAGGGCCCTGGCTCAATTGGGCAATGTGTTCGTACAAACGCGGCTGCCCCGCCACGCCGGCCAGGTGTTGGTTCTGAAAATCGTCGCCACCGGGGTTGCTGGTGCGGCAAAGCAAGAAGGCCCCTTTATTGGGGTACCTCAGGTAAGGCTGCACCGAGTCAAACCCCATGAAGGGCGAAAGGGTCACCGCGTCGGCGCCGTACCGCTCAAAAGCCTCTTTGGCGTATTGCTCGGCCGTGCTGCCTATATCGCCTCGCTTGGCATCCAGAATCACTGGCACCTCGGGCGCGGCCTGGCGCATGTGCGCCATCAGGCGCTCCAGTTGGTCTTCGGCCCGGTGGGCCGCAAAGTAGGCGATTTGCGGCTTGAAAGCGATCACCAAATCGGCGGTGGCATCCACAATGGCAGCGCAAAAGTCAAAAATCTTGCGGGTGTCGTTGCGCCAATGCAAGGGAAACTTGGCTGGCTCGGGGTCCAACCCCACGCACAACATGGACTGGTTCTTGCGTTCGGCCCGCAACAATTGTTCAATAAAGGTCATATCCGCATTGTAGGGACAGGCAGCCGTCAGACAAGGCGCGACAATCACGCCACACGCCTGCCAAACACCTACGCCACACCATGTGCCAACTGCTGGGTCTCAACTGCGCCACCCCGACCGACGCCACCTTCAGTTTTACCGGCTTCACCCAGCGCGGTGGCGGCACCGACCACCACGCCGACGGTTGGGGCATTGCTTTTTTTGAAGGCAAGGGCCTGCGCTTGTTTGTGGACCACCAAAGCGCCGCCCAGTCACCGATTGCGCAGTTTCTGACCCACTACCCGCTCAAAAGCACCAACATCATTGCCCACGTGCGCAAGGCCACCGAGGGCGCCGTGTCGCTCGAGAACGCCCACCCCTTTACCCGAGAGCTGTGGGGCCACCACTGGGTGTTTGCCCACAACGGCGATTTGAAGAATTACCACCCCAACCTGCACAGCCATTTTCAGCCCGTGGGCAACACCGACAGCGAGCGAGCCTTTTGCTGGTTGATGCAAGAGTTGGCCAAATCGCACGCGCAGCTGCCCACCGTGGCGGAGCTCACCCTCACCTTGCAAGAGTTGATTCCGCAAATCCGCGCGTACGGCACGTTCAATTTTTTGCTCAGCCACGGGGGTGCGTTGTGGGCCCACTGCAGCACCCAGCTGTATTACCTGGTGCGCCAGTACCCGTTCAGCCAAGCCACTTTGATGGACCAGGACTGGACCGTGAACTTTGCAGAGCTCAACCAAGTGGGCGACCGGGCCGCGGTGGTGGTGACCACCCCCCTGACCAAAAACGAAGTTTGGACCCGGTTTGAACCCAACGAGCTGAAGGTGTTTGTGGACGGCTTACCGCTGTAGCGCCGGGCGACACCAGCGAGTCAGCACGGCATTGGTGTACAAGCCCAGGGGCAAGCCTATCGCCACGCCCACCACATCGGCCACCCAGTCGGCCACTTCTCCATACCGCCAGCCCGTCATGGATTGCGCCACTTCAATCAACACACCCAAAACAAGCAGCCCTGCCGCTGTGCGCGCTGCCCTGCTGGGGTAAGACAACACCCCCAGTACCGTCAGCACCACAAACCCAAAAGCGTGTTGCGCCTTGTCCCATATATCAAGCACTTGGGGGGGCAAATGCTTTCCAGGCAACAACGACAGCACCAGCACACCGCACATAGCCACCAACCAAGCCAAACGCGCCAGCTTGCGCCAATCGTTGCACCCCAGCGTCATGTCAGTACGGCTTCCAGCGCGTCCACAAACATGGCGGGCACATCAAAGCCGGTCTGATCGGTGATTTCCTGAAAACAGGTGGGGCTGGTCACATTGATTTCGGTCACTTTGTCACCAATCACGTCCAGGCCCACCAACAGCAAGCCGCGGGCCGCCAAACGCGGCGCAATGGCGTTGGCAATGGCCCAGTCCGAATCGCTCAGGGGCTGTGCAACGCCTTTGCCGCCCGCGGCCAAATTTCCGCGAATTTCTTGCCCCTGCGGAATGCGCGCCAGACAGAACGGCGCGGGGCGTCCGCCAATCAGCAAAATCCGCTTGTCGCCTTGGGCAATGGCCGGTTGGTAGCGCTGCACCATCACGCTGTTTTGACCGCCCTGGTTCAGGGTCTCAATGATGGAGCCCAGGTTCATGCCGTCGTCGCGCACACGGAATATACCCATGCCCCCCATGCCATCCAGCGGCTTGAGGATGATGTCATGGTGTTCTGCGTGGAACGCACGAATGCGGTCGGCCGATCGCGTCACCAGAGTGGGCGGCGCGAATTCGGCAAATTCCATCAGGGCCAACTTTTCGGGGTGGTCCCGCAGGGCGGCCGGGTGGTTGAACACGCGGGCACCTTCGCGCTGGGCTTGTTCCAGCAAATGCGTGGCGTAAAAAAACTCGCTGTCAAAGGGCGGGTCTTTGCGCATCAGTACCGCGTCAAAGCTGTTCAAGCCCACGGTTCGGGATTGCGTGACCTTGAACCAGGCATCCGAGTTACCTGTGAGATGCAGGTCGAGCACCTCGGCCTGCACCTGGCCGCCCGAGCGCCAGAACACGTCTTGAGGCTCGCAGGCCGACACCACATGCCCACGGCGTTGCAACTCTCGCATCATCACAAAGGTGGAGTCTTTGTGTACTTTGAAGGTTTCGAGCGGGTCCGTCACAAAAAGAATGTGCATGGGCTGCTTTCAAGGTTGCGCGGCTTACTCGTACACCTCGGCTTCGGGGTCGGTGGCTTCCAGTTCGTAGCTGGCGGCCAGCATGGCCAAACGGCCAATGACGCCGTACATGTAGAACCGGTTGGGCACGCTGGCACCAGGTTTTTGCCCCGGTTGGGGTTGTTGGGCACTTTTCTCGAAAGCCAGAGGCACAAAACTCGCGCCCGGTGCGTTGAGGTTTTCGTCCACGCCCCGCTCGGCATGAACCCGGTAAAAGCCGCCCACCACATAGCGGTCCATCATGTAAACCACGGGTTCGGCCACCGCCTCATTCACACGTTCGTTGGTCAAAACGCCTTCCTGAATGATCACGTCTGACACCTGCTGGCCGTCTTTGATCACGTTCATCTTGTTCTTGGTTTTTCGGTTCAGGGTGTCAAGCTCTTTGGCATCGCGCACCGTCATGATGCCCATGCCATAGGTGCCGTTGTCGGCCTTGACCACCACAAACGGCTTTTCGGTGATGCCGTATTCTTTGTACTTCTTTTTGATCTTGCCCAGCAAGGCGTCCACATTGGTTTGCAGGCATTCCATACCGGTGCCTTCGGCAAAATTCACTTCGCCGCAGCTGTTGAACAGGGGGTTGATCAACCAGGGGTCCATGCCGAGCAGCTTGCCAAAACGCTTGGCCACTTCTTCGTA
>JBDKEX010000082.1:0-2542 GCA_039798985.1 Pseudomonadota bacterium
TTTCTTCGGTGGTGTCAACCGCTTTGCCTTGAAACAAGGGGGTGAGCGAGCCCAAAAAAGCCTCGAACTCAGGGCGAATGCTGATTTCGTCGTACTGCACGCCCATGCGTGCCGCCATGTCGCGCGCGTCCAGCCAAGAAATGTCGGCCGTGTAAGGCGACGGCATCATGACCGCACGAACCTTATCGGCACCCAAGGCGTCCACTGCAATCGCCAAAACCAAGGCAGAGTCAATGCCGCCCGACAAACCGATGACCGCACCGGGAAAGCCGTTTTTACCGATGTAGTCCCGAACACCCAGCACCAAGGCATGCCACAGGTCTTCCTCAGCGGTGTTTTCTTGTGCCACTGGGCCACTCAGCTGGGTTGATTGGCTGCCTTGCGCTGGAACCCCTTTCGAAATTTCAACCTCAACCTCCAGCAAATCAGACTCAAAACTGGGCGCGCGCGCTGCCAGGCGGCCCCCGGCCTCCACCGCAAAACTTCGCCCTTCAAACACGATTTCGTCTTGCCCCCCCACCAGGTGGGCGTACACCACCGGCAAACCGGTGGCCCATGCCCGCTGGCGCATGGCCTGCTCGCGCTCGTCGCCCTTGCCCACATGGAACGGTGAGGCATTGATCACGGCCAGCAATTGGGCACCCGCCCGCTGGGCATCGCGGGCTGGCCCCTCGTGCCAAGCGTCTTCACAAATCAACAAGCCTACCCGCAGGTTTTCCCCGTTTTCGGCGGGCACATCAAACACGCAAACGTCTTGCCCGGGTACAAAATACCGCCTTTCGTCAAACACCTGGTAGTTGGGCAGTTCGCGCTTGGCATAGCGCTGCAACACTTGGCCGTCTCGCACAATGCTGGCTGCGTTGTAGCAAGGGGCACGGCCCACACTGCGCGAAGGTTGGCCGCCACCCAACGCCCTGACCGGGTGGCCCACCACCAAGGTCAACCCCTTTAACCCAGCGGTGGCACGGGCAACGGTATTCAAGGCATCATCACAGGCATCCAAAAAAGCAGGCCGCAGAAACAAATCTTCCGCTGCATAACCGCACAAAGCGAGTTCGGGCGTGAGCAAAAGATGCGCCCCCACCGTTTGAGCCTGATGCGCGGCAGTGATGATTTTTTGGGCGTTTCCCGCCATGTCACCCACCACAAAATTGAGTTGGGCGATGCAAATTTTGAGAGTCATGAAACAGTTGGAACCTGAAGGCTTGAGCCGTTGCACAGATTATGTCATTCGGGTAATTTCGCCCGAAGACGACATGGCGAACGCCTGGAACGCCTTGCTGCAAGCAAGCCACCCGGGGCTGGCTTGCGCACCCTTTATGCGATTTCAGTACCTCGCCGCCCTGCACAGGAGCGGCAGCGCGTGCCCCGCCAGCGGCTGGACACCGCATTGGCTGAGCTTGTGGCAAGGCCACGAAATGATGGCGGCCGCCCCCCTGTATTTGAAAACACATTCCTACGGGGAATACGTTTTCGATTGGGCTTGGGCCAACGCCTTTGAGCAACACGGCCTTGCCTACTACCCAAAGGCGGTGGTGGCTGTGCCGTTCACCCCCGTGCCGGGCCCACGCCTGTTGGCACGCAACCCTGCATGGCGGCGCCAGCTAGTAAGCGAGTTGCTGGCATTTTGCAAAGATCAGGGGGTGTCATCTCTGCACGTGCTGTTTGCCAGCGAAGAAGATTTGGCGGCCACGGCACAACCCTTTGAAGACTCAAGCCACTTCACGCCGCGGCATACGGTGCAGTTCCACTGGCAAAACGTCAAACCCATGCCTGCGGCCAGCCAAGCCTTCCGGTTTGCTGATTTTGAAGATTTTTTGGGCTCTTTGAACCAAGAAAAACGCAAAAAAATACGGCAAGAGCGGCGCAAAGTAACCGAAGCGGGGGTTGTGTTTAGGGCCCTACGGGGTACCCGTATCACCACAGACCATTGGGACTTTTTTTACCGGTGTTACGCCCAGACCTACCTTGAACACGGCAACCCTCCCTACCTGACTCGAGATTTCTTCAAGCAGCTTCAGGAACAACAGGCAGGGCAATGGCTGATGTTTGTGGCATACAACGAACGAGGGGAGCCGATAGCGGCCAGTCTGGTCGCATTGAGCGACGAGAGTGACTCACCGCAAGCAGCCTTTGGGCGCTACTGGGGCGCCTTGGAACGGGTGGAGTGCCTGCACTTTGAAGCGTGTTACTACCAGCCGCTGCAATGGTGCATGGCGCACGGGGTTCAGCGCTTCGAAGGGGGCGCGCAAGGCGAGCACAAAATGGCGAGGGCGCTGCTGCCCGTCACCACACACAGCGCCCACTGGTTGGCACACCCCGCCTTTGCTGACGCCGTGGACCGTTTTTTGGAGCGTGAAGAGACTGACGTTCTGCGCTACCTGGAACACCTGGAAACGCGCAGCCCTTTCAGGGCGGGGCCCCAGTAGGCCGCGCTTGGCTTACTTGGCCGCAACGTTGGCAATGCCGTCCGACACTTCTTTTTTGGCGGCATCCAAACCGTCCCAGCCCAGAACCTTGACCCACTTGCCTTTTTCCAGGT
>JBDKEX010000083.1:0-3588 GCA_039798985.1 Pseudomonadota bacterium
TGGCCACCAACTCAAAAGGCTGCGTTACGCGGGCCAAGTAAGCCTTGAGTTGTGCTTTGAGGTTGTCGTCGAGCATTTTGGGTTCCTTGCGAGTTGATTAACGGAGCGCCAACAAGTCTGAGCGCATGGTCAAATTATAGAAATTAACTATTTATCTAGCCAATTTGTTATTTGAAATGCATTGATAGCCAAAACCAATGTTGCCGCGAGGCGAAAAAAAACGCCACCTTGTGGGCAGCGTTTTTTGCAGAGCGAAAAAACTCAGATCTTGCCAACCAGCTCAAGCGAGGGTGCAATGGTCTTGGCGCCTTCGTTCCATTTGGCGGGGCACACTTGGCCCGGGTTGGCTGCCGTGTACTGGGCCGCCTTGAGCTTGCGCAGGGTTTCCTTGACATCGCGAGCGATTTCGTTGGAGTGCACCTCAGCGGTTTTGATCACGCCATCGGGGTTGATCACGAAAGTGCCGCGCAAAGCCAAACCTTCTTCAGGAATGTGCACGCCAAAAGCGTTGGTCAGGGTGTGGGTGGGGTCACCCACCAGCGGGAACTTGGCTTTGCCCACAGCAGGCGACGTCTCATGCCACACTTTGTGGCTGAAATGGGTGTCGGTGGTCACAATGTAAACCTCTGCACCGGCCTTTTGGAACTCTGCGTAGTTGTCAGCAGCGTCTTCCACTTCGGTGGGGCAGTTGAAGGTGAAAGCTGCAGGCATGAAAATCAGCACAGACCACTTGCCCTTGAGGCTCTCATCGGACACTTCGATGAACTTGCCGTTGTGGAAAGCTTGGGTTTTGAACGGCTGAACAGTGGTGTTGATCAGGGACATGGTGTTTTCCTTGTGGGGTTGAGAGGTTGACGAAAATCGCAAACGCCGACGAATCATAGCCCAAAGCAATCAATACCTTCTATTGATAGTTTCTATAAGCCCGATAGCCGGCAGGGAGCGCGTTTCACAAGCCAATGGCCGCGATACCAGCGCGGGCGATTTGCGCGTCTTCGTTGGACTTGACACCGCTCACGCCCACAGCCCCAATGCACTGACCGTCTTTCATGATAGGAACGCCGCCTTCGAGCATGCCCTGAATCAAAGGTGCGCTGAGGAATGAGGTGCGCCCTTGGTTGATAACGTCTTCGTAGACCTTGCTCTCGCGGCGCCCCAAAGCTGCCGTGTGGGCTTTGGCGGGCGCTATGTGGGCCGAAATCGTGGCGCAGCCGTCCAGGCGCTGCAACCACAACAGGTGCCCCCCGTCGTCAACAATGGCAATCGTGACCGCCCAATTGTTTTTCAACGCTTCAGCTTCGGCTGCGGCTGCAATTGCTTTGACATCAGCCAATTCGAGGGTTGCTTTGGTTTTCATGAACTTTTCCTTCCAGTGGGATTCAAACAAGCAGCTTAGCTTACTGGGTTTGCGCGGGGGTTTTGGCGCGGATTGGCCCCAATTCGGTCAAAACTGTTCTGCTTGGCAAACCTGTTGGCCCTAGAATGCACCCACACTTTTCATGAAAGGCAAAGCAATGGCACAAGAAATGCACGACTTTACCGTTTACGGCAACCCGAGCGCTGCACAACAACGCAACAAGGTGTTGCGCAACACCTACTGGCTGCTGGCACTGAGCATGGTGCCTACGGTGTTGGGTGCATGGTTGGGCGTTGCCACGGGCATCACCACGGCATTGACTGGTGGGCTTGGCATGGTGGTTTTCTTGGGTGGCGCCCTGGGTTTCATGTTTGCGATTGAAAAAACCAAGAATTCCGCGGTGGGTGTACCCGTGTTGCTGGGGTTCACCTTCTTCATGGGCCTGATGCTCTCCCGCATGTTGGCCGCTGTGCTGGGTTTTCAAAACGGCGCCGATTTGATCATGACCGCTTTTGGTGGCACGGCCGGGGTGTTTTTGGTGATGGCCAACCTGTCCACCGTTGTCAAACGGGATCTGGAAGGTTTGAGCAAGTGGTTGTTCATGGGGGCTGTGGTGCTCATGATCGGCGGCATCATCAACGTGTTTGTGGGCAGCACCCTGGGCATGGCTGCTTTGAGTGTCATGGCAATCGGTATTTTCAGCGCCTTTTTGTTGGTCGACTTGAAGCGAATTGTGGATGGCGGAGAGACCAACTACATCACCGCCACCTTGGGGCTGTATTTGAGCTTGTTCAATATTTTCCAAAGCCTGCTGGCCTTGCTGGGCATTTTTGGCGGCGAACGTGACTGAGCGATCCAGCCCGGTCCAGTACATTCAAGGAGCCTGAACGGGCTCCTTTTTATTGGACGGTCAAGTTCCACCCATTTCGTCCGAAATGACCACCATGCTGTTCTTAAAAACCCAAACCCAGGGCGCTGCTTTTTGTTGGCCCAGGCGTTGCGCCCAGCTGCTGCTGGGGGCGGCCGTTTTGCTGTCGGGCTGCGACATGCTCGGCATTGAAACCGCCGTCCAGGTCAACGAAAAAAAAGACGCTGAAGGCAAAGCCATAGGAAGCGGCTGCCGGCACGCCTTGCGCAGCATTGAAGACTGCTACAAAGGCAACCCCAAGGCCGGAAAAGCAGCGGTGTTTCAGGGCTGGCGAGAGATGGATGAATACATGCGGGAAAACAAAATTGAGGGCATGGCACCCCCGCCCACGCCCCCCGCCCCTATGGTGGCGCCTGGCGAAGAAGTGGTATCAAAAGACAGCGCAGCCACTGAAAAACCTGCCGCAAACGGCAAAAACAAACATTAGGCGAGCTCGAACACCGCAATGCTTTCCACATGCGCGGTGTGCGGAAACATGTTTACCACGCCAGCAGCGGCGCAGCGGTAACCTGCTTGGTGCACCAACAAGCCGGCGTCTCGGGCCAACGTGGCGGGGTTGCAACTCACGTAAACAATGCGCCGGGGCGGCACCCAAGTTGCGGTGGCCGCAGACAAAGGCTCTCCAGCCAGCTTTTGTTGGTGCAAATCGGCCAGGGCCTTCACCAGCGCAAAAGCCCCTTCGCGTGGCGGGTCCACCAGCCATTTGTCTGCCACCCCATCGGCCACCAGCATGTCGGGGGTCATTTCAAACAGGTTGCGCGCCACAAAATCTGTAGGCGCCAAGCCACCCCTTGTTGCTTGGTTGAACGCCCAGTTCTCGCCAGAACGCTTCACCAAGGTCTCGCTGCCTTCAATGCCCAGCACGCGCGCGGCTTGTGTGGCCAAAGGCAAGGTGAAGTTGCCAAGTCCGCAAAACCAGTCAATCACGCGTTCGTGCTTTTGAACCTGAAGCAAACGCAAAGCCCGAGCCACCAGCACCCTGTTGATATGGGGATTGACCTGCGTGAAATCGGTGGGCTTGAAAGGCATCAACACACCAAATTCGGGCAAGGCGTAGCTCAACCCTTCATCAGCTGGAGCGCTGTTGTCCAGCAAATGCACCGTGTCTGGCCCCTTGGGCTGCAACCACCATTGCACCGGGTGCCCTGCCTGCCGTTGGGCATGCGCAAACTGCCGCAGCAAGCGCTTGTCGGCGTCTGCCAATGGTTCCAAATGCCTGAGCACCAAGGCCGTAACATGGTCACCGCAGGCCAACTCAATTTGAGGGCATGTTTCACGCGCCTCCATTTGCCCGATCATGGCA
>JBDKEX010000084.1:0-14819 GCA_039798985.1 Pseudomonadota bacterium
GGTAGGGCGTGTAGGCGGTGTACCAGGCGGGGTTCTCCAGGATGTTGCGCAGGATCACGCCCGGCGTGTGCGTGCCGTAGTAGCCTTGGCCAATGAAGCTCTTGAACACCTTGTTCTTGGCAGCAATGGCTTTGAGCTCGGCCAGAGCGGCAGCTTCGGTCACGGCAGGCGGCAGGTCCATGCCGGTGCTGCGGGCGATGCTGCGCGGCACAATGCCGTCGATCAGCGCGCGGCGCGAGGCCTCGCCAATGACCGACAGCATCAGGGTTTCGTCGGTTTCGCTGATGCCAATGTGGCGGGCAATGAATTCGGACGGGTTTTCCAAGTCGACCAAAGGCCGAGCGGTTGGCATGAGCATGGCGGGCTCCAAAAAAAGCGGGGAGGGGCACCGGGCCCCCGGGTTTACTGGGTGAGTTGGCTGTAAGCGGTTTCGTCCATCAGGCCGTCAAGTTCGGCCAGGTTGGACAGCTTGACCTTGAAGAACCAGCCTGCACCGAGCGGGTCGCTGTTGGCCAGGGCCGGGTCGTTGCGCAGATCCTCGTTCACCGCCACGATTTCGCCGCTCACCGGCATGTACACGTCGGCAGCCGCTTTCACCGACTCCACCACGCCGGCCACATCCTTGGGCGCAAACGTGGTGCCCACTTCGGGCAGTTCCACAAAAACCACGTCGCCCAAAGCGTCTTGTGCGTGGTGGGTGATGCCCACAATGGCGGTGTCGCCCTCCACTTTCAGCCATTCGTGGTCGGGGGTGTACTTCAAGCTCATCGATAACTCCAACAGGTTTAATTCAATCAAAATCAGCCGCGGTAGTACCGCGTGGGCACAAAGGGCAGGGCCACCACCACCATGGGCACCGCCTTGCCCCGGACGAGCGCCTGCACCTCTGTGCCGAGCGCAGCATAACCGGATTGCACATAGCCCAACGCAATGGGCTGGTTGATGCTGGGGCCCAGCAGGCCACTGGTGACTTCGCCAATCGGCTGCCCAACGGCGTTTTGCAGCGTCACGTGTTCGCGCACCGGCACCCGTTCCTGGGCCATCAAGCCCACCCGCAGGCGTTCAACAGCTTGTGTGCCGTCCAGCTGTGCCAACACCTTGTGTGCGCCCGGGAAGCCGCCGGCCCGAGCCCCCCCGGTGCGGCGCACCTTCTGCATTGCCCAGTTCAGGTTGGCCTCCACTGGGGAGGTGGTGGCGTCAATGTCGTTGCCGTACAGGCACAGGCCGGCTTCCAGCCGGAGCGAGTTGCGCGCTCCCAGCCCAATCGGCTTGACTTCGGGTTGCGCCAGCAAGGCTCGGGCAAAAGCGTCAGCGTGGGCGCTGCGCACCGATATTTCAAAGCCGTCTTCACCGGTGTAGCCGCTGCGCGTCACAAACAAATCGGCACCTTGCCAATCGAAGCTGCCGCCGGTCATGAAGACCAGGGTCTCAACACCCGGCAACTGGCGCTGCAAAGCCTGCACCGCTTGGGGGCCTTGCAGGGCCAGCAAAGCCCGTTCCGGCATTGGAATCACCTGGCACTGCTGGCCTATCCGCGCTTGGATGTGGGCCATATCGCCCGCCTTGCAGGCACCATTGACCACCACAAATATATCCCCGCCGTTGGCAACGTCGCGGTTCACAAACATCAGGTCATCGATGATGCCGCCTTCGTCGTTGAGCAGCAGGCCGTAACGCTGCTTGTTCACGCCCAAGCCCTGCACATCGACAGGCATCAGGGTTTCAAAGGCGGCTGCGGCACCAGGGCCCACCAGGCGCAGTTGGCCCATGTGGGAGACGTCGAACAAACCCGCTGCGGTGCGGGTGTGTTGGTGTTCGGCCATCAGACCAGCCGGGTATTGCACCGGCATGCTGTAACCGGCAAAGGGCACCATTTTGGCGCCCAACTCCCGGTGCAGGGCATCAAGCGGTGTGGTCAGCAGCGGGGTGCTGGTGTCAAGTGATGTTGTCATGGCAAACAAACGTGGCAGTGGCCCCAAAAGGGGATTACACGCCGCCCGTGGGTGGCATGTGCTGCCCGCCTGTCCGCTTTACCTGAGAGATTCACGCCAGGGTTTACCGCAGCGCTTGCTCCTTCGGTGGGCCGCCTGCACCGATGTCAACACGGTGGGCGGACTCTCTCCAGGGGGGAACATCGGCCTTGCGGCCAACGTTTGCCAGTCCTTTTGCCTGAGCGTTCAGGGCCACACCAGCTTGCATGGGCCTCCTGCGCCTTCGGCGGTTTTGGCGGTGCCAAAACGCTCTCCTGACAATCCGCCATTGTAGCTTGTGGCCGAGCCCGCTTGCTTACAGCCAGGCAACTGGCGCTTCAAGCCTGCAGCCAGCGGGCGGTCAGCATGCCGGCCCATGTCAGCAGCAGCGAGCCGGCCAAATGCAAACCACTGTGCCCCAAGGCCCACAGGAAACGACCTTGTTGCAACAGGGCGATGGCTTCAGCCGAAAATGTGGAAAAAGTGGTCAACGCGCCCAACAGGCCGGTGACGATGGCCAGGCGCCACAGGGGGTCAAGCTGGGGGTGCTGCTGCGCCACCACCACCATCAAGCCGATGGCGTAGGCGCCCAGCCAGTTGGCAGCCAGTGTGCCCCAGGGCAATGCCCCACCGGGGTTCAGCCACAGCCCCAGTTGCCAGCGCAGCAGTGCGCCCGTGCTGGCACCGGTGCAAATGGCCAGCACAGTCAGCGTCACACCAGTTCCCCACCCAGCGCTTCGGTCAAGTCGGTGATCAGCGCCGAGAGTTCGCCTGTGGCAATCGCCACATCGGCATCAAACCCACCCTGGTCTTCGGCGGTGGCGTTGTCTTCAAACACGCCGTCTAGGAACGCAATTTTTTTGAGCTGCATGCCTTCGGTCAACACAAAGCTGACCCGCCCATCCCAGTCCAGCGCCAATTTCACCGGCAACTTGCCTTGTGCAATGTGGCGGCGCATTTCCTCGTCTTCCAGGTGGTGGCGGGTGAACTTGACCACCGAATTCATTTCGTCGCCCGATTTCAGTTCCACCTCGCGCCCCGCAGCAAAATGCGGGGGCCATTCGTCGGCGGTGCCTATCAGCCACTGCGTCATGGCGGCCTGGGGCGCGGTTTGTGTGTTCAACAGTGCCAGCTGAAGCCCGCTCATGCTTTTCACCAGGGCGCTCACCACCTCATCGGCCTTGCCTTGGCTGCCGGTGTCCAGCACCAAGCGTTGCTGGTCCAGGTCCAGCCACACCATCACACTGCTGGTTTTGGCAAACGCCATGGGCAGCAGCTCTTGCACCAGTTCGTCCCGCAGGTCGCGGGCTTCTTTTCGGCCTGGTTTGCGCCCAGTGGTGGCTTCAATGTGCTGCACACGTTCGTCCAGGTGGCGTTTGATGACCGAGCCAGGTACCGACTTGTGTTCGAACATGAAACACATGATTCGCTGGCCCGCCACCAGTTCCAGCAACGCCGCATGCTGTTGCCCGCGCGGGGGCACCCAGCCCATGGACACCTCCTGCGTGGCGCTGCAGGGGGTGAACGGCATTTTGGCCAAGGCTTCTTCCATTTGCTCTACCGTGGCGCTCCAGTTGGCACCCAGGCGGTAGACGATCACGTTCTTGAACACAGGTTTCCTTTTTGCTCGAGGGTGGTGTTTTGGCCCTGCATCTTAGGGGAGAATTCCAACAATATTGGAGATCTCTGCTTGGAAGCTTTTCTACTTTCTACCGGTATTGTCGGTTTGGCTGAAATGGGCGACAAAACCCAACTCTTGTCCATTGTGCTGGCTGCGCGTTTCAAGCGGCCTTGGCCGATTGTGTGGGGCATTTTGGTGGCTACTCTGCTCAACCACGGCATGGCCGGTGCGGCGGGTTCCTGGATCACGGACACTTTGGGCCCCGACCTGATGCGCTGGATTTTGGGCGCCTCGTTTCTGGGAATGGCGGTTTGGACGCTGATACCCGACAAGCTGGACGAAGACGATACCGCCCCGCCCAAGCGCGGTATGGGGGTTTTTATGGCCACGGCGGTGGCATTTTTCCTGGCCGAAATGGGCGACAAAACCCAATTTGCGACTGTGGCATTGGGAGCGCAGTACGAACCGCTTTGGGCGGTGGTGGTGGGCACCACACTGGGCATGATGCTGGCCAATGTGCCTGCCGTGTTTTTTGGGGAGGCCCTGACCCGGCGCGTTCCGATCAAAGCGGTTCACCGGGTGGCGGCGGTCATATTTGCCGCCTTGGGTGTTGCCGTTTTGTTGGGGTGGGACAAAACCAGCTTTTAACGCTGGAGGGCTTGAAAATATGGCCGCGATCTGCTGTCTATATGATTCGATAATTGTTGTATTATTGAATCAATGGAAGAAATTGACGTGGTTCGTTCGTTGGCCGCCTTGGCGCAAGAAGTTCGCTTGCGGGTTTTTCGTGCTTTGGTGGTGGCCGGTAAAGACGGTTTGACCCCCGGCCACTTGGCAGAGGAACTGGGTGTTGCAGCCAACACTTTGTCGTTTCACCTCAAAGAGTTGACCCATGCGGGCCTGGTCCAGCCGGAGCGTCGGGGTCGGCATTTGGTCTACCGCGCCTCGTTCGAATCCATGACCCAACTGGTGGTCTACCTCACCGAAAACTGCTGCCAGGGCCAGCCATGCTCAGTCACCGAAGCCGCCTCTTGCCCCTGCTGAAAGCAACACACCATGAAGCCACCACACGCCGTTCCAGAGCAAGTGCCCGCTGAAACCACGCAGCGCGAGCCAGACCCCAGCGCCCCGCTGAATGTGTTGTTCTTGTGTACCCACAACGCCGCCCGCAGCATTTTGGCTGAGGCCTTGCTCAATTCAATGGGGCAGGGGCGCTTCAAAGCTTATTCGGCGGGCAGCAGCCCCCGCGAGAACCAGGCGCCCAACCCTTTGGGCCTGCAAACGCTGCAAAAGGCTGGTATTTCGGTAGATGGTTTGCGCAGCAAAAGTTGGATGGAGTTTGCCGGTGCAGACGCTCCGCAAATGGACCTGATCATCACGGTGTGCGACAACGCCGCAGGCGAGGCGTGCCCCGTTTGGCCAGGGCACCCCGCAACCGCGCACTGGGGTTATGCCGACCCATCTGCAGGCAACGGCACCGACCTTGAAAAGCTTGAAGCCTTTCGCAACACCTTGCATTCGATCAGGCGCCGCCTGGAGTTGCTGGTCAGTTTGCCGGCCGAGAAGCTGGCAAGGGCGGTGTTGCAGCAGACCGCCCGGGAGTTGCCCAAGGTGCAAGCGCAATGAACGCCGTTTGTGAACCCACGGCCCAACAAGCCACAGGCCGCTCCATGAGCTTTTTTGAACGCTACCTCACGGTGTGGGTGTTTTTGTGCATTGTGGTCGGCATTGGGTTGGGGCAGCTTTGGCCTGGCGTGTTCCAGGCCGTGGGCCGCATGGAAATCGCCCAAGTCAATTTGCCGGTGGGTGTTTTGATCTGGGTGATGATCATTCCCATGCTGGTTAAAGTGGATTTTGGCGCTTTGGGCGAGGTTCGTCAGCACCTCAAGGGCATAGGTGTGACTTTGGTGGTGAATTGGTTGGTCAAGCCTTTTTCGATGGCTTTTTTAGGCTGGCTGTTCATTCGGCAATGGTTTGCTCCCATGCTGCCAGCAGACCAAATTGACAGCTACGTGGCCGGGTTGATTTTGCTGGCCGCCGCACCTTGCACCGCCATGGTGTTTGTGTGGAGCCGCCTGACGGGAGGCGACCCGCTGTTTACCTTGTCCCAAGTGGCGTTGAATGACAGCATCATGGTGTTGGCTTTCGCTCCCTTGGTGGCGTTTTTGTTGGGGCTGTCAGCCATCACGGTGCCGTGGGAAACGCTGTTGACCTCGGTCGGGCTCTACATTGTGATTCCCGTGATCTTGGCTCAGTGGCTGCGCAAGGTATGGTTGGCCCAGGGTGTTGCAGCTTTTGAATCCACCATGCAACGCATCGGGCCGTGGTCCATCGGGGCGCTGTTGGCAACGCTGGTGCTGTTGTTTGCTTTTCAAGGCGAAGCCATTTTGAAGCAGCCTTTGGTGATCGGTTTGTTGGCCGTGCCCATACTGATTCAGGTGTTTTTTAACGCGGGCCTGGCCTACTGGCTCAACCGCGCCATGGGCGAAAAGCACAGCATCGCTTGTCCGTCTGCGTTGATTGGGGCTTCCAATTTTTTTGAGCTGGCCGTGGCGGCCGCTATCAGCCTGTTTGGCTTCAATTCCGGAGCGGCTTTGGCCACCGTCGTCGGGGTGTTGATCGAGGTGCCGGTGATGCTGTTGGTGGTCTATATCGTCAACAACAGCAAGGCGTGGTACGAACGCGCGGCAGACAGCCACTAAGGCAGGTAGGGCGCAATATTCGCCAGGGCCTGTTTGACGTAAAGCTCTTTTTCGCCCACCGGCGCAACATAGTGCAGCGCAGATTGGGCCGCCTCCATGCCCTCAAAGCGGGCAATCACCCAAGCCGCCAAATAGGGCGAGGCCAAACACCCGCCGGCGGTCGCCAAGTTGCCGTCGGCAAAAAAGGGTTGGTTCAAAACGTTGACGCCGGCCTCTTGCACCCAAGGTTTGGTGAGCAAGTCGGTGCAGGCAGGCACATTTTGCAGCAAGCCCAGTTTGGCCAACATCAGCGTGCCCGAGCACTGTGCGCCTATGAGTTGTTTTGCCGGGTCCAGTCTCAATTGAGACATAACCCCTTCGTCGTTGGCGATTTCGCGGGTTTTGATACCACTGCCAAACAGCACGGCGTCGGCTTCGCGGGCATCGGCCAAGGTGGCCTGGGCATGCAAAGTGACGCCGTTCATGGACGTCACCGTGTCTGTTGGGCACGCGAGCGACACCCTCCAACCAGGCTTCTTGACACGGTTCAAAACGCCCAGAGCCACCAGGGAGTCCAGTTCGTTGAATCCGTCAAACGTGAGTATGGCAATGTGCATGGGGCCACTTTACCCAAAAACCAAAGGCTTTTCTCAAAATACCTGCTCGAGGCTCCAGGCCGCAATACAGGATTTATCGCAGCAGGTCGTGCAAGGTGCGAGCCACCACTTGTGTGGCGTGCTTCAGGTCGTCCAAGTTCAACCGCTCATCGGCACGTTTGGCGTGGCTTTCGCGTACGGTGCGGGGGCCAGCCCCGTAAATCACGCCAGGGATGCCGCGTTCCACATACAGGCGAACATCGGTGTACAGCGGGGTGCCCACAGCAGGAATCGGTTCGCCAAACACCGCTTCGCCGTGGGTTTGCAGTGCTTGCACCAGCGGCTGGTTGCCGGGCAGGGGTTTCATGGCATGCGCCAAAAGCATCCTTTTCACGTCCACCTGCAGGTGCTTGCCACCGCGTGGCGGCGCAAAACTGGCGGCTGCGTCGGCCATGGTCTGGCGCAAGCTGGCCTCCACTTCGGCCGGGTTTTCCTCGGGGATCATGCGGCGATCGAGTTTGAAGGTCACTTTGCCCGGCACCACGTTGGTGTTGTTGCCGCCCTGGATCAAACCCACGTTGAGGTAAGGGTGGTCTATGCCTGTGACGGCGGAGCGAACCGTTTTGTAGGTTTCGTTCAGGGCGTACAGCTTGGCCAAAATATGCACTGCGCCCTGCAGCGCATCGGTACCGCTGTCGGGAATGGCGGCATGGGCCATTTCGCCGTGCACGGTTACCTCCAGTTGCAAGCAGCCGTTGTGGGCCGTGACCACTTGGTAGCTGAAGCCAGCTGCGATCATCAAATCGGGTTGAGTGAGTTTGTTTTTGAGCAACCAGCCAGGGCCCAACTCGCCGCCAAATTCTTCGTCGTAGGTGAAGTGCAGCTCTACACAGCCCTGGGTGGGCCGGGCCACCGCTTCGAGCGCTTTAACGGCATGTGTGAAAGTCGCGAAATCGCTTTTGCTCACAGCGGTGGCCCGGCCAAACATCTGGCCATTGACCACTTCTCCGCCGTAGGGGGGGTGGGTCCAACCCTCACCGGGCGGTACCACGTCACCGTGGGCGTTCAAGGCAATGGTGCGGCCGCCAGCTCCATAGCGGCGGCGAACTATCAGGTTGGTAACGCTTTGCAGGCCTGCGGCTTCTACCTCGTCTGCAGGCACCGCATAGGCTTCCACCTCCCAGCCCCATGCCCGCAGCAGCTCAGCTGTACGCTCGGCGTGGGGCGCGTTGTTGCCTGGAGGGGTGTCCGTGGGCACTCGCACCAATTCTTGCAAAAAGGCAACTTCGTCGTCAAAGTGTTGGTCTACCCAGTGGTCCAGGGCAGAGTAAGTGGCGGTTGCGGTCATGATCAATGCAGGTAAGGGAATGTTGGGGCAGGTCAGTGGCCCGCTGGCTGTGTGGCAGGTTCGCCAGCGACTTGTTGCAGCAGGTGTTGAAAAGCACGCACGGCCAGGTCCATGTCCTCGCTGGTGCTGGATTCCAGCGGGTTGTGGCTGATGCCGCTGTTTTCGCCGCGCACAAACAGCATGGCCTGTGGCAGGATTTCATGGATTTTCATAGCGTCATGCCCAGCCCCGCTCGGCATTTTGTAGGTGGGCAAGCCCAGTGCCTGCACGGCCTTTTCCCACCGGTTTTGCCATGTTGCAGCGCTGGGCGCAGCGCTGGCGCGCACAGTCTCGGTCAGGGTGTAGCGCACACCGCGCCGTTGGGCAATCGCGCTGATTTCGCCCAACACATCGGCAACCAAAGCATCGCGCTGCGGGTCGTTGGGAGCACGCAAATCCAGGCTGAACTTGCAACGCCCGGGCACCACGTTGATCGAACCATTGGGCACTTCGAGCATGCCCACCGTGCCCACCGAGTCGCCATCGCGTGCGGCGCGTTGCTCAACATACAAGGCCAGCTCAGCCACTGCGGTGGCAGCGTCACGCCGCCGGTTCATGGGGGTGGTGCCAGCATGGCTGGCGGTGCCGACGACTTCTCCGGTGTAGCGCACGCTGCCGTTGATGGAGGTGACCACGCCCAGCGGCAGGTTCATTTCGTTGAGCACCGGTCCCTGTTCAATATGAACTTCCACGAAACCCAAATAGCGGGCCGGGTAGCGCTTCAGGGCGGCAATGTCGTCCACACACAGACCTGCGTGCTGCATGGCTTTGCGCAGGGGGATGCCGTCCGAGTCCAGTTGGTCCAGCCAAGCGGGGTTGAAATCCCCTGTCAGGGCGCTGGAGCCCAGGAACGTGGCGGCATAGCGTTGGCCTTCTTCTTCGGCAAAACCCACCACCTCCAGCCCAAAAGGCAGTCTCTGGCTGGACTGATGCAGCGCCTTCACGCAAGCCATGGGCACAAAAATACCCAGCCGGCCATCGTATTTGCCGCCGTTGCGCACGGTGTCGTAGTGGCTGCCGGTCAGCAAGTACGGGGCTGACGCTGTAGCCCCATGGTATCGGCCCACCACATTGCCCACTGCGTCAATTTCCACCTCGTCAAAACCGCATTCATGCATCCAGTGGCTGATGCGCTGTGCGCACGCTCGGTGCGCGTCGGTCAGGTAGGTCACGGTCAGCTCGCCCCGTTCGGCGTAGCCGGGGTCTGAATGTTGCGCCAGTTTTTCCTGCCAGTCCCACACTTGGTTGCCCAAAGTGGGTTCTGCGCCAAATTTGTCGTTCAGCCGGATTTCCGCAATACGGTGGATGTTGCGTATGCATTCCTCCAGCTCAAAGTCTGGGTGGCCTTGCAAGCGCCGTTCAAATGTGGCGATGATTTGCGATTTGTTCAATCCAGTGCCGCGAGGGCCGCGCACCGCCAAGATGAAAGGCCAGCCGAATTTGCCGTTGTAGGCGCTGTTGAGCTGCTGTATGTGTTCAAACTCTTGGGGGGTGCACTGGGTCAGACCGGCGGTACTTTGTTCGTTGGTGGACTCGGCCGTCAGGGTTTTGGCCACCATGGCCTTGCCCGCCAATTCGGGGTGGGCGCGAATCAGGGCCAGCTTGGCCTCGCGGCCGGCTTGGTCCAACACTTGAACCATGGCCCATTTCAAATGGGCCAAGCCGGCAAAGGGGCGTTGCGCCAGTGCCTGTTCGGCAATCCAGGGCGTGTGCTCGTACAAGCCTTCCAGCATCGCCTCGGCTTGGGTCAGCGGGGCGGCATTGAGTTCGTCTAGGGTGTAGGGCATTTTGCGGCGCTCAGGCGTGGGGGTGGGTGGCACGCCAGTGGCGGGCAATGTCAATGCGGCGTGTGATCCAAACCCCTTCGTGGCGCTGTATATGGTCCAGAAAACGTTGCAGCGCGGCAATGCGGCCGGGGCGACCCAACAAGCGGCAATGCATGCCTATGCTCATCATCTTGGGGCGATTCAGCCCGTCCGGGTCGCCTTCGGCATACAGCACGTCGAAGGTGTCTTTCATGTACTGGTAAAACGGGTCGGCGTGCGAGTAACCTTGGGGCAGCGAAAACCGCATGTCGTTGCAATCCAGGGTGTACGGCACGATCAACTGGTGCGCGTCGGTGCCATCGGTTTTGCGCACCTTCATCCAGAAGGGCAGGTCGTCCCCGTAGTAATCGCTGTCGTAGTCAAAGCCGCCAAAATCGGCCACCAAGCGGCGTGTGTTGGGGCTGTCGCGCCCGGTGTACCAACCTGCGCCATGCAGCTGTCGCGCGCCGTTCAGGCGTTCACCCGTCAGGTCGGCCAAAATCTGCATGGCCTGCGCCATGTGCTCACGCTCCACTGCTTCGGGCAGGTTTTGGTAGTGGATCCACTTGAGCCCGTGGCAGGCAATTTCGTGCCCCAACTCGCGGAACGCTGCGGTCACCTCGGGCGAACGTTGCAGGGCGGTGGACACACCAAACACGGTCAGAGGCAGGCTACGCTGTTCAAATTCGCGTAACAACCGCCAAACGCCTTGTCTCGATCCGTACTCGTAAATCCCCTCCATGCTGATGTGCCGCTCTGGAAACGCCGCTGGGCTGAACATTTCAGACAAAAAGGTTTCCGAGGCTGCGTCGCCATGCAGCACGCAGTTTTCGCCGCCTTCTTCATAGTTCAGCACAAACTGCACGGCAATGCGTGCCCCACCGGGCCAGCGCGCGTGCGGTGGGTTGCGGCCATAGCCGGCCAAATCGCGGGGGTAGGGGGCGGTGCTGTCGTAAATCATGGGGCGGGGCGGGTTCAGGACAACGCCATGGCAATGTCACTGGTGGGCGGTTTGCGGTCGAAGGTCAGGTTGGCCACCACATTGCGCAGGTGGTTTTCCATCAGCTGCACCGCCAGCGTGGCGTCTTTGGCTGCCAGCGCCTGAACAATCTCGGCATGCTCCTCATTGGAGTGTTCGGCGGCATTGGCGCTCTGGTACATCAAGGTAATCAGTGCACAGCGCGAAATCAGTTCGCCCAGCAACTCGGCCAGCACTCGGTTGCCCATCAGCTCGGCCATGCGCACGTGAAAATCGCCCAGCAATTCGGTGCGCCCTGGCACGTCGTTGCTTTGCACTGCTTTTTTTTCTTCGGCCACGTGGGCCTTGAGGGCCTTGATTTTGGCTGGCGTGACCTGCTGCGCAAAAGCGCGTGTCATCTCAATTTCCAGCATGCGCCGCACCTCAAACACCTGCTTGGCCTCTTCGACCGAAGGGGTGGCCACGAAGGCGCCCCGCGCCGGCTCCATTTTGATAAGCCGGTGTTGCGACAACTGGAACAACGCCTGCCGCACCAGTGTGCGTGACACCCCGAAGTGGTCGGCCAGCTTTTGCTCGGCCAATTTGGTGCCGGGGTGCAATCGATGCTCCACAATCGCACGTGTGAGCGATTCAACTATTTGGCTGGTGCTGGAGTTTTCCATGGCTTCATCATATCCATAAAAACGAAAAGTGTATACACTTTCGGTCGACCAAACTGGTTTTTGTAAAGGATAGCACCATGGGCCTCAGCACGCACGTTCTCGACACCATGCACGGTTGCCCCGCAGCGGGCATGCAGGTGGCGCTTTACGCCACTCAAAACGGACAGGCTACCTTGCTCAAGCGCCTCACCCTCAACGCCGACGGGCGCAACCCCGACGGCCCATTGTTCGACAACGCAACCCTGCAGGTGGGCACCTACCGCTTGGTGTTTGATGTGAAAGCGTATTTTCTGGCCCGGGGCGTGACCCTGCCTGAACCCGCCTTTCTGGATCAGGTGCCATTGGACTTTGGCGTGGCCGACACCACCCAGCACTACCACGTGCCACTGCTGGTGAGCCCCTGGAGCTATTCCACCTACCGTGGCAGTTGATTTGACCCAGGTCAGCGCTTCCTCGGGTTGGCTGCCCAGCGATGATTTGACCGGGGCTTTGAATCAATTGAGGTTCGAGCCTGCAGGTTTGGTCACCGTGACTGCCGTGCGCGGCTCGGTGCCACGGGGGGGTGATGCTTGGATGCTTGTGTTTCCCGATCGCGCTTGGGGCACGGTGGGGGGTGGGCACCTGGAATGGGAGGCCTTGGCTTGGGCGCGCCAGCTGCCTTCTGGCTCGGTGCCGCAACACCGGCGCATCAACTTGGGGCCTGCGTTGGGGCAATGTTGCGGCGGTGCAGTGGAACTTTGTTGCGAGGCAGTGGGCCCCAGCGACGTGCCCCGTTTGCAGCAGCAATTGGCCGTCAGGCGGCGGCCGCTGGCCCTGTTTGGGGGAGGGCACGTGGGGCATGCGCTGGTGCGGGCCTTGCTGCCTTTGCCGTTTCAAACACGCTGGGTGGACAGCCGCGAAACCGTTTTCCCGACCGATTTGCCCGCGCATGTGGTGGTGGATGCATCCGATCCGGTGGAAGCCGCAGTGGCCGACCTTGCACCTGGCAGCTTCGTTCTGATCATGAGCTTCAGCCACGCCGAAGACCTTGAAATTTTGCGAAAGTGCTTGGATCGGCAGGCCGAACGAGGCGATTTGCCCTTTATTGGCCTGATTGGCAGTCGCACCAAATGGGCCGTGTTTCAGCGCCGCTTGTTGGCCCGTGGGCTGCCGCAAGCCCTGCTGGATCAGGTGACTTGCCCCATAGGCTTGCCCGGTATTGAGGGCAAGCAACCCGCGGTGATTGCAGCCAGCGTGGTGGCGCAATTGTTGTTGCAGGCCGTCAGGCCAATGCCACACGAGGATTTTGAAAAATAGGGCCCATTTCCCAACCTTGAACCTCGGCTTGGGACTGCCCTTCCACAAAAACGGTACCCTCCACGCTTGAAACTTGTCTGGGGTAAACACGTGTGGTCAAGCACAGCCGCTGGTTGGCGTAGACCTCTAGCACGCTGGCGTCCAGCAACACCCGCAGGTGCAAATCTTCGTTGTTGGCCAGTTCCAGGTGCCCAAACAAGTCTTGGCGTTTTACGTGGGCAGACAGCGAGCTTGTCGAGCGCTCAATTGTCAAACGGCGGGCATCTGGCCAAAACACGATGCGCGTTGTTTCGCTCAGGTCCGGGCTGGTCAACAGCGTCAAGCCCACTTTCTGGCGGTCCGCCAAATGAAACCGTGCTTCAATGTCCAGATGCCGGCCCTCAAACCGCAGCAACACTCCGGTGGTTGTGCCTGTGGCGGCAAAACGCAAAGGTTTTGATCGCAAACGCGCCACCTCCTCAGCGGGTTCCTGGGTGATGCGCCCCTCAGAGTCCACGCCAATCACGCGAGGCACGCTGAGTGCGCCCGCCCAACCATCGGCATCCAGCAGGGCCTGGTCGCGCTGTTCATTGATCCACGACCACTGCAGAGCCCGGCCATCCGGTGCCTTCATGGCCAGGTGGGCGAAGGCGCCGCCGTCCACGTCGAGTGGGCCGTTCCATTCAGGGATGAACCGCTCGTTCTCGAAACGGCCCACAAAAGCGTGAGCGCCGGTGTTCAGCCAAATCGATACGGTGAGCACCCATTTTTCCCCGACCGGAAAGAAGTTGGGGCATTCCCACATCACGCCAAGTTGCAGATTGGGCGAGGTGTAGAGCGGCCCTCTGTAGTCCCAGTTCACGCCATTGGCGCTGCGGTAAATCAGCGCTGCGCCACGTTCGTGGTGCATGGACGCACCCAACACCATGTACCACCATTCCTGGTGCTGGAACACATAGGGGTCGCGGAAATCGTGCACTTCGACCCCCTCTGGCGGTTGGATAAGGGTGTGCTCAGGGTGCTTGGTCCACCGGTGCAGGTCGCTGCTGGTGGCCCTGCACTGCACTTGCCGTTCGGGGGTGTAGCCGGTGTAGTAAAGGGTGGGCTGCCCGTTGACCAAGGCAAAGCTGCCAGAAAAACACCCGTCCGCATCGTGCCCTGCCGAAGGCGCCAGGGCAATGCCTTCGTCCTGCCAATGTACTAGGTCGACGCTGGTGGCGTGGCCCCAGTGTATGCCGCCCCACTTGGGAGCGGCCGGGTTGTATTGGTAAAACACGTGGTAGCGCCCATTGTGGTAGCACACGCCGTTGGGATCGTTGATCCAATTGCTGGGTGCAGTGATGTGGTAGCGGGGGCGGTGCGGGTCGGGGCAGGCGTTCATGGTGCGAACATCTTGCCACGCATACAGCTGCGCAAGACACGGTCAAAGAAAAACGCCTTAAAAGCACAAACTTTTAAGGCGTTTTTTTCACTATCCAATAGTGGTGCGGCTGGCAGGATTCGAACCCACGACCCCTTGGTTCGTAGCCAAGTACTCTATCCAACTGAGCTACAGCCGCTGAAGCAATTAGTATAGCACTGTTTTTGGGCCTTATTCAAGCTCGCTTGTGCATTGTTAAATGGCGATGAGATTGCTGGACGGGAATTTCCTCAAGAAATTCTGCGGTAGCTTTTGGGGCAAAACGGCAGTTGCCAAGACGCCGTAAAAAAAAGCACCAACCGCTTGCGCGAGGTGCTTTTTATAAGGAAATTTGGTAGGCGCAATTGGACTCGAACCAACGACCCCCACCATGTCAAGGTGGTGCTCTAACCAGCTGAGCTATGCGCCTAAGGTCGGTAACAG
>JBDKEX010000085.1:0-3543 GCA_039798985.1 Pseudomonadota bacterium
CCACCGTTGAATTGCTAGAAGCCGGCACCAACACCCGAAACGCCAAAATCATCGAATCGGCATGGGGGGTGCTCAAACGCTATGAAACCCGCATAGAGGGCGCAGCGGAGTTATCGGCGGATATTCAGGGGCTGCGTTCCCGCTTCAACACCATTGCGTCCAAACCCGTGATAGGCGACAAAAACCTGCGCCAATCCGGGGGGGTCAGCCTCAGGGTGATGGACGCCAAATCAACTGAAACCACCCCCGCGTGATCCGCAAAGACGGGCTCACTGCACGGGCGCGCCAGCCTGGAACCAACGGGCCAGCACCGCTCGCTCTGCGTCTGTGATGGCGGTGGCGTTGTTCAAAGGCATCACCTTGGTCACAACCACTTGTTGGTACACCATTTGTGCGTGCTGCGCCAGGGCCGCCGGCGAATCCAAACGAACGCCTTTGGACTGCAATGCTTCACCGTGACAGAGCACGCACCGTTGCTCAACAATGGCGCGCACTTCTGCAAAACTCACCGGCGCCGGGGCAGCGGCTGTGGCCACCGGCGCGGGCTTGAGCCACACCACCAGCCCCAACAGCACCACCACACCCATGGCCGCGTACTTCCAGGGGTGGCCGTTGCGGCCCAATTTGTAGCCATGGCGCATCACAAAAAACTGGCGTATGGCCGCCCCAGCGAACATGAACGCAATCAGCACCACCCAGTTGTATTCGTGCGAATAAGTGAAACTGTAGTGGTTGCTCAACATGGCAAACAACACCGGCAAGGTGAAGTAGGTGTTGTGCACGCTGCGCTGCTTGCCCCGTTTGCCGTGAATAGGGTCCACCGGTCGCCCTGCCTTCAGGTCGGCCACCACGGTGCGTTGCCCAGGAATGATCCAGAAAAACACGTTGGCACTCATGGCGGTGGCCAGCATGGCCCCCGTTAACAAGAAGGCAGCGCGCCCCGCAAACAGATGGCAGGCCAGCCAAGCCGCTGCGCACACCAACACCAGTACCGCAGCGCCCACTTTGGCATCGCCATTTTTGCTTTGCCCCCAAGTTCGGCAAATGCCGTCGTACAACAGCCAGAACACCGCCAAAAACGCCAACGCTGAAGTAATGGCCGCGGCTGGTGACCAATCCATCACACGCGGGTCGATCAGGTAAACGCTGGGGCTCCACAAATACGAAGCCAGAAACAAGGCAAAGCCGCTGAGCCAGGTGGAATAACTTTCCCAGTAAAACCAGTGCAAGTGCCCGGGCAGTTTGGGAGGCGACACGTTGAACTTGACCGGGTGGTAAAAGCCCCCGCCGTGCACCGCCCACAGCTCACCGCTCACCCCTTGGCGCTTGAGGTCGTCGTCCTCGGGGGGCGTGAGGCTGCTGTCCAAAAACACGAAATAAAACGACGAGCCGATCCATGCGATCGCCACTATCACGTGCAGCCAACGCAACAACAGGTTGGCCCAATCAAGCAAGTAAGTTTCCATGGCACCTCTGCTTTCCTGCAAGCACGTAACGTGCCTGGAGGTTGTGCATATTGGTTCACCACTGCGGGCGCTGTGAACCCTGTAGGCCGCGCTGTTTTCAATGTATTGCGCCGCTGCGACCACGGACACCAAAGTGTATACAATTTTTGCAGTCCAAGACTTAAGGGTAACCACCCATTTTGGTGCTACCGGTGGTGGCTTGGTTGTTGCTGCACCTGCGCAAAACAGTTGCCATAGTTGCACTTGGTTACACCGCAGCGGCCAGAACTGGGCGTAGCATTGGAGCCTGTAACAACTGCCAGCAGGTGATGAATATGCGTTTACTTCACACAGCCGTTTTGAGTGCCCTGCTTGCCTTGGCCGGTGCAACTGGCGCTGTGGCTCAAACCACATCAACCACCCCACCGCCCGTCGAACCCACGGAAGCCGAAATCGGCAACATGGGCAACGAAGAGATTTTGCGCCTGCTGGTATTGGCTCAACTGAAAAAGCAAGGCATTGCCAACCCCACCGAAGCAGACATAGCCGCAGCCACCGCAACACTGACAGCCCAGCGCACCAGTGGCATGGGTTGGGGCGCGATGGCCAATGCCATGGGCTTGCGGCTGGGTGAGGTCATCAGTTCAGCCAAGCGTTCTAACCCAGAAAAACCGCAGTCTGCCGCTGCGCCCAACAAACCCACTGCAACCGCATCCAACGGCAACGGCAACGGCAACGGCAACGGTAATAGCAACAGCAGCGGCAGTCGCGGCAGCTCGGGCAGTCGCAGCAAATAAGCGGCCCATTCGCCGTCTGCTTGCTCGCCACAGTGTTTGCAAGCAAATGCAGGTGCTGCTCGTGGTCCAATGCACCTCATGCGCGCTCTCGATCATGCCGAAACCCCCGTGCTCCGCGACATTGTGTTGGTGGGAGGCGGGCACAGCCACGTTGGTGTTTTAAAAAGTTTTGGCATGCGGCCCATGCCCGGTGTGCGGCTCACTGTCATTTGCAACACCACCCACACACCTTATTCAGGCATGCTGCCCGGTTATGTGGCCGGGCATTACGACCACGACCAGGTGCACATAGATTTGAGGCGCCTTGCCGCCTTTGCGGGTGCGCGCCTGTACCGGGACGAAGTTGTGGGCTTGGACCGTACCGGACGCAAAGTGTTGTGCCGCAACCGCCCACCCGTGCCCTACGACCTGCTGTCGATCAACATTGGCTCCACCCCTCTGTTGCAAGGCGTGCCCGGCGCTGCAGAGCACGCCACCGCGGTCAAGCCCATTGCCCGCTTTGATGAGAGGTGGCTGGCACTGTTGAAGCGGGTGCAAAGCCACCCTGGCAAAACCACTGTGGCGGTGGTCGGGGCAGGCGCTGGCGGTGTGGAACTGCTTTTGGCCATGCAATACCGCCTGCAATCTGAGCTGCGCCAACAAGGCCGCAACCCCGACGACTTGAGTTTTCACCTGTTCAGCGGCAGCGCACAACTGCTGCCCACACACAACCCAGGCGTGCAAAAGCGGTTTGCCAAAGTGCTGGCCCAAAGGCAGGTGCAAGTTCACCTGAACACGGCCGTCACGCAAGTCTTGCCCGGTCGTTTGCAAACCGTTACCGGGCGCGTGTTTGAGGCCGATGAAATTGTGTGGGCGACCCGCGCAGGCGGGGCAGCTTGGCTTCAGCAAACCGGTTTGGCACTGGACGACGCCGGTTTCATTTGTGTAAACAATCAACTGCAAACCCTGACCGACCCCGGCATTTTTGCCGCCGGTGACACGGCCAGCTTGGTGAACCACCCGCTTGAAAAAGCCGGTGTGTTTGCCGTGCGGCAGGGCGTGCCACTGGCCGAAAACTTGAGGCGCAGTGTTTTGGGTCAACCGCTAACAGCTTACCGACCACAGCGCCACTGGCTGGCGTTGATCAGCACGGGCGATCGCTACGCTGTGGCCTCTCGCGGGTTTATTGGGTTTGCCGGCGCATGGGTGTGGCGCTGGAAAAACTGGATCGACCAAAGCTTTATGCGCAAGTTCCAAGCGCTTGAGCAGATGGCACCGCACCGGGCGCCACCACCCCAACTGGCGCTCAGCGCAGATGAATC
>JBDKEX010000086.1:0-5751 GCA_039798985.1 Pseudomonadota bacterium
CGGCCGCTTTCCGAAGCCACCAGTGCTTGCGTGTTGGCGCCCATCAAAAACTTCATGCCACGTTGTTCCAGTGACTGTTGCAGCAGTTTGCCGGCCACTTCGTCCAGTTGGCGTTCCATCAGCCATGGCCCCACGTGCACCACAGTCACGTCCATGCCACGCTTCATCAGGCCATTGGCGGCTTCCAGGCCCAGCAAACCGCCGCCAATCACCACAGCGTGTTTGTGCTGGGTGGCCGCGTCGATCATGGCTTGCGTGTCAGCGATGTCGCGGTAGGCCAACACGCCTGGCAAGTCTTTGCCCGGAATTGGCAAGATGAAGGGGTTGGAACCCGTGGCCAAAATGAGCCGGTCGTAGGGCGCACTGACCGTTTCACCGTTGCCGTTGACGGCGTGTACCAGGCGCTTCACCCGGTCCACTTCGGTGACTTTCCAGCCGGCGTGCAATGTGATCTGGTGGTCCTGGTACCAGGACCAGTCGTTGAGCACAATTTCGTCCAGCGTTTGTTCGCCAGCCAGCACGGGCGACAGCAAGATGCGGTTGTAATTGGGATGGGGTTCGGCACCAAACACCGTGATGTCGTACATCTCGGGCGCGAGTTTGAGCAGTTCCTCCAGGGCCCGTACGCCGGCCATGCCGTTGCCCACCATGACCAGCTTCATTTTGTTTCGGGTTGTTGTGCGCGTGTCCATAAGGTTCTCCGCTTCAGGCAGCTTTTTCCACATGGGCTTGCCGGGTGTACAGAAAATCGATCACCGCTTTGCGGTACTGCAGGTACCTGGGGCTTTCGGCCAATTCCACCCGTTTGCGGGGGCGGGGCAGGTCCACCTGCAACACTTCACCAATGGTGGCGGCCGGGCCGTTCGTCATCATCACAATTTTGTCCGCCAGCAACACGGCTTCGTCCACATCGTGCGTCACCATCACCACGGTGCTTTGGGTGCGGGCCACAATTTCCAGCAACTCGTCTTGCAACTTTGCGCGGGTCAATGCGTCCAGTGCGCCAAAAGGTTCGTCCATCAGCAACACTTTGGGCTCCATGGCCAGCGCGCGCGCAATGCCCACCCGTTGTTTCATCCCGCCCGATATCTCGCCTGGGCGCTTTTGCGCTGCGGCAGTCAGCCCCACCAAGGCCAGTGCCGCCTGGGTGCGTTCCACCAGTTGGGTTTTTTTCTCGGTGCCGCCGAACACCCGTTCCACACCCAGGTAAATGTTCTCAAAACAGGTCAGCCAGGGCAGCAGCGAATGGTTTTGGAACACCACCGCCCGGTCTGGCCCCGGGCCGGCAATTTCACGCCCGGCGCACAACAGCACACCCTCGGTGGGGGTGGTCAAACCGGCAATCAGGTTCAGCAAGGTGGATTTGCCGCAACCCGAGTGACCGATCAAGGTCACAAATTCCCCTTTGGCAATCGTCAGGTTGATGTCGCGCAGAGCAGGAAACAGGCCCTTTTTGGTTTTGAAGGTCTGTTCGATGTTCTCGATCTGTATGAATTTAGGGTTGGTTTCGCTCATGACTTCACCTCTTCAAATGTGAACGCAGTTGCCACTTTGACCAGCACCAGCTCTAGCAGCAAACCCACAATGCCGATCACAAAAATCGCGATGATGATGTTGGTGACGTTCAGGTTGTTCCACTCGTCCCAGACCCAAAAACCAATGCCCACGCCCCCGGTCAGCATCTCGGCGGCCACAATCACCAGCCAGGCCGTGCCCACCGCCAGCCGCACGCCGGTCAGCATGTAAGGCAGCACCGCAGGGAACAAAATCTTGGTGGCAATCTTCCATTCGCTCAGGGCCAATACACGGGCTACGTTCATGTAGTCCTGTGGAACGCGTTGCACCCCCACAGCGGTGTTGATCACCATGGGCCAGATCGAGCAGATGAAAATGGTCCAAATCGCCGCGGGGTTGGCGCCTTTGAACACCAGCAGGCCAATCGGCAACCAGGCCAGGGGCGACACAGGGCGCAGCAAGCTGATGAGTGGATTGAACATGCGGCTTAAAAAGCTGAAGCGCCCAATCACAAAACCCAGCGGAATGCCAACCGCCGCCGCCAAGCCAAAGCCCACAGCCACCCGTTGCAGCGACATCAACACGTTCCAGCCCACCCCTTGGTCGTTCGGGCCGTTGCGGTAAAACGGATCAGAAAAAATCTGCACCGCTTGCTGGGCTGTGACCAGCGGATTCGGAATACTGGAACCGGTGGACACCGACACCAGATACCAAACCCCCACCAGCAGCAGCAAGCCCATCACGGGCGGCAGCACGGCGTACAGCAGGTCGTTCAGGTCGACGCGTCTGTTTTTGCTGCTGGGCGCTGCCGGTACTGCCGGTTTCACGGCGTGGGGGTTTTTTAGATGGGGTGTGTCGGCTGCCGGGTGGCCCGCCTCCAGAGGGGAGTGAAACACTGCGCTGACCATGGTGTTCTCCTTCACGCCTTGACTTTGAAACTGTCTGCGTACTTGGCGGGGTCTTTGCCATCCCACACCACGCCGTCCAACAATTTGCTGCTGCGCATATCGGTCTTGGGCAGGGGCGTTTTGCTGGCGGCGGCGGCTTCTTTGTAAATGTCTGTGCGGTTGATTTGCTTGGCGAGCGCCAAGTAATCGGGGTGGTTTTTGATCAAGCCCCAGCGCTTGTGCTGGGTCAAGAACCACATGCCATCGCTCAGGTAGGGGTAGTTCACCGCACCGTCGTTGTAGAACTTCATGTGGTTGGGGTCGTCCCAGGTTTTGCCCATGCCGTTCTGGTAACGCCCCAGAATGCGTTGGTTGATCGCGTCCACACTGGTGTTCACGTAAGCGCGGTCGGCAATCGTTTCCGCCATCTTCATTTTGTTTTGCAAACCGGCATCGATCCACTTGCCGGCCTCCAGAATGGCCGCTGTCACGGCTCGGGCCGTGTTCGGGTACTTTTGCGCGAATTCAGCCGTGGTGCCCAGTACTTTTTCAGGGTGATCCCTCCACACATCCTGGGTGGTGGCCGCCGTGATGCCAATGCCGTCCATGATGGCGCGGTGGTTCCAGGGTTCTCCCACACAAAAACCGTCCATATTGCCCACGCGCATGTTGGCCACCATTTGGGGCGGCGGCACGGTAATGACTTTGGCGTCTTGCATGGGGTTGATGCCGTTGGCTGCCAGCCAGTAGTACAGCCACATGGCGTGGGTACCGGTCGGGAAGGTTTGCGCAAAGGTGTATTCGCGCTTCTCTGCGGCCATCAGCTTGGCCAAGCCAGCGCCGTCTACCGCGCCTTTGTCGGCCAATTTTTTGCTCAGGGTGATGGCCTGGCCGTTGTGGTTCAGGTTCATCAGCACCGCCATGTCTTTTTTGGGTCCAGCTGTGCCCATGTGCACGCCGTACACCAAGCCGTAAAGCACGTGGGCAAAATCCAGTTCCCCGTTGACCAGTTTGTCGCGCACCCCGGGCCAGCTGGCCTCTTTGGTCGGAACGATCTTGACGCCGTATTTCTGGTCTATGCCCAACACCGACGCCATCACCACACTGGCGCAATCGGTCAGGGGAATGAAGCCAATCTTCACTTCCTTTTTCTCGGGTGCATCGGACCCGGCGGCCCACACCCCGTGGTGGCCCAGAGATGCAAACAAAGCGCTACCGGCCAGTCCGGCGGTTTTTTTGATCAGCTCACGGCGGCTGGTGCCTTCGGTTTTCAGCGGGGAACTGTCAGCAGCAGTGTGTGGGGTGTTATTCATCACAAGTCCTTCAAAAAGGCGGGCCAAACAAAAAACGGCGTCACCCCAAGCCGCCTGCTGCGGATGTGGTGGACGCCGTTGTCCTGGTGGTGTTTGCAACACCTGAATTGCCCCCATTGGCAATTGCTTGCATGGCTTAAAGCACATACCGTGCCAGAATTTTTAAGGGTTAACCATGGGCTGAAGGCAGCGGTTGTGGAACGATTTAGCCATGTTTTGGTGCGCATTTTTCGGGGCATGCACACCATTGGTGTTGCGGCGGCATAAAGCCGGGCATGCGGTGCAGGGCAGGTTCAGGTGCGTGCACTGTTCGTGGGTTCCAGGGCCAGTGGAAGGGCGTGCGCCAAGGCCAAAATCGATTGCGCCACCTCGGTCATGCGACGGTTTTGGTTCATGGCCATTTGGCGCATTACCTTGTGGGCCTGTGCCTCACTCAGGTGTTGATTCGCCATCAGCACGCCCTTGGCGCGTTCCAGCAATTTGCGCTCCTGCAGGCTTTGCCGTGCCTGGTTCAGTTCGTCGGCCATGGTTTGCATCCGCTGCGTCTGGCTGGCCATGGCCTCCATCAGCGTGCGGTCCAACAGCGAATCCAAAGGCTGGTTGGGGGCGTCGGCAAGAGAGCCGGTTGCCTGACTGAAAAACAGCTCCGCGTTGGCTGCGTTGGGGGGCGTCACTGCAAAAGTGGCCTGCAACTCCAGCAATTGGTCGTGTTCCTTTTGTGCGCTGGCCATGCGCTCAGTACAGATGCCTGCCAAGACCTCCCCCAGCTGACCCTCCAGGGCCCTCATTTCGTCGAGGCAGTCGCTGCAGGCGGCAAACCACCCGCCGCTGGTGTGTGTGTTCAGCGCGCCATTGCCTTGTGTTTCGGTCAAAACCCGGCGCAGTTTGCTGCGTTGCATTTGTGCCGGGCTCTGGGGGGCTTGGGTCCAGGCCCCTGCCAAGGCTGGGGGGGCAAAGGTGTCAAATACGGCCAAGCATTTTTCTTGCGATTCCACCAGGTGCAGCAGTTGCTGCTGGTCTGCCACGGTGGCCGTGCCGCTGGCAAACATGGCCGACCCCAGTGCCCGTTCTTGCCCCACCAGCTCCTTGCCCTGCATGAAATTGAACATGGCCACCAGCAACCGGGCCACTGCGGGGTCGCTGGAGGTGTCGGCGGCTTCAAACACCACGGCCAGCAAGCCCCGAATCAGCTGGCTGTAGGCGTTGGTGGTCAGGCGAACGCCCCATTGCAGTGTTTGCACACGGTTGCGCAGGTCGTCCAGCGCATCCAGCGCATGCAACACATAGGCCACGCGGTTGAACAGCCGGGTGCCTTGTCCGTGTCGGTGTGGGTCGGTTTGCAGCGCGTCAAAGCCCTGGCGCAGCTGCAACAAGTCGGTATCGCTGGCCAAAACCTGCAGGCCCCGTTCTGGGGCAAATTGGGCGCCACCCGAGGCCAAGAACAAATTGGACATTCCCCGCTCCCGTTGCAGCGAGTGAATGGTTTGCGCGCACGCGCTCACCAGTTCAGCCGTGAGCGCCAGCTGTTGCAGTTCCGTTATTTCGCAGCGCTTGGCCGCTATCAAAAAGCTCAGTCCTGTTTTCATGGGGCATCCTCTGCCCGCGGTTGCAGCAACAAGCGTGCCGTGCATTTACACTCCCCCACATGCTGATTTTGGGTATCGAATCGTCTTGCGATGAAACCGGCGTGGCCGTGGTGGACGCTCGGGGCTCAGGCACGCCCCGGCTGTTGGGCGATGCCTTGCACAGCCAAATCGAAATGCATCAGGCTTACGGTGGGGTGGTGCCCGAGTTGGCCAGCAGAGACCACATTCGCCGGGTGTTGCCCCTGGCGCAGTTGGCTTTACGCACGGCTGGGCTTGAATTGGCCTCCATTGATTGCGTGGCTTACACCAAAGGGCCTGGTTTGGCCGGTGCGCTGCTGGTAGGGGCGGGTGTGGCATGCGCGCTGGCTGCGGCACTGGGCAAACCCACTTTGGGCATACACCACCTGGAAGGGCATTTGCTGTCGCCGTTTCTCGGCGCCGACCCGCCCG
>JBDKEX010000087.1:0-2737 GCA_039798985.1 Pseudomonadota bacterium
AACACTACCGAACCCATTTTTTGCGGTAAGGCTCAGAAAATGGACAAACTGACCCAGTAAGCCACAGCAGCCACAAAGGCCGACGCAGGGATGGTGAGCACCCAGGCCCACACGATATTGCCGGCAACCCCCCAGCGAACCGCACTCATTCGTTGCACCGACCCAACGCCCACTATGGCGCCGGTTATGGTGTGCGTGGTTGACACGGGTATACCCATTGAAGTTGCCAGAAACAACGTGATAGCTCCACCTGTCTCGGCGCAAAAACCGCCCACAGGTTTGAGTTTGGTGATTTTTTGCCCCATGGTTTTGACAATGCGCCAGCCCCCAAACATGGTGCCAATGCCGATGGCGGCGTAGCAAGCCACAATGGTCCAGCTCGGCGGTGCTTTGTCTGCAGTGGTGGCGTACCCTGTGGCAATCAGCAGCATCCAGATGATGCCTATGGTTTTTTGCGCGTCATTGCCGCCGTGCCCCAAACTGTAGGCACCTGCAGAAACCAGTTGAAGCCGCCGGAACCACCGGTCCACCTTCGACGGGGCGGTTCGCCGGCATATATGGGCCACCAGCACCATCATCAACGAGCCAAAAATGAAGCCCAGCAGGGGCGATACAAATATGAAGGTGACTGTGCGGACGATACCGGACGCCATCAGGGCCCCGCTGCCCGCCTTGGCAATCACGGCGCCAACAATGCCACCGATCAATGCATGGGAGGAGCTGCTGGGAATGCCGTAGTACCAGGTGATCACGTTCCAAGTGATGGCCCCGCAAAGCGCGCCGAACACCACGTAGACGTCAACCACGCCCTGGTCGGCGATGCCCTTGCCCACGGTAGCTGCCACGCTCAGGTGGAAAACAAAAATGGCCACGAAATTGAAAAAAGCCGCAAAAGCCACCGCCTGCGCAGGCTTGAGCACCCCGGTGGACACCACAGTGGCAATGGAGTTGGCCGCGTCGTGAAAACCGTTCATAAAGTCGAACGCGAGCGCCAGGACCACCAGCACGACGACCACCCACAGTGCCACCTGAATTGTTGCCATCAAAAGCCCCTTGAATCAGGAATTTTCGAGGACGATGCCCTCGATCTCATTGGCCACGTCCTCGCATTTGTCTGTGATCGTTTCCAGCAGCTCGTAAATGGCTTTGAGTTTGATCACCTCACGCACATCGGGTTCCTCACGGAACAACTTGCTCATGGCCGTGCGCATGACGCGGTCGGCATCGGATTCCAGGCGGTCAATTTCCTCGCAGGTTTTGAGGGCTGCCTCGGCCGCTTTGGGTTCCGAAAGTTGGCCCAGCAGTGCAATGGCTGACTTCATGCGCTCGCAGCACTTCACGCTCAATTCCGTCAAACGGCTGATTTCATCGGTCATGTGCTTCACGTCGTAAAGCGCCATGGTTTCGGCGGAGTCCTGGATCAGGTCAGCCACATCGTCCATGGTGTTGATCAGAGAGTGAATTTGCTCGCGGTCGATGGGCGTGATGAACGTTTTGTGGATCAGGCGATTGACTTCTTGGGTAACCCGGTCTGCCGCACGCTCTGCATCGTCAACTTCTTGGTTGTATTTGGCTCGCAGATGAAGGTCGTTGTAGTGGTTCACCAACTCCGAAAATGCCTTGGCGGCCACCACAACATGCGCAGCATGCTGGTTGAACAATTCAAAAAAATTGCCCTCTCGGGGCAAAAGTTTGCCAAACAGCATGAAAAACTCCTGGTGCGTAACCCGTGTTGTACCTGTAACGACCGTGACGTCGACCGGGCTGGATTTTACCTGCCGAACTTTCGCCATGGGAGAAGTTTCTTTTTTGCGGCGGTGCACAAAAAAAGGTGCGCTTGTGGCGCGTATGTGGGATAATCCCGCTTGCGCTGAACTTGATGTTCAGTGTTTTACGTGCATCTGCCTCACTCTTGGGCCCCTTCGCCGGTTGTTTCCGGTAGACCACTGCGGTGGTAAATTTTGGCCCGCTCATAGCGCTTGTCGTTTTTTCGACAGTCTGCGTGTTGATTCGTTTGATGGTCGATGTGTTTTTTGACCACGAACGAATCGAGCCCGCCCAAGCCTTGATATTGGCTTGGCTTGTCCTCGTTTCGCTCAATGGCGCCTGTGCGCCTGGACGACGACATGACTGACTTTGAAAATATGGTTTCCGACATTGAAATCGCTGCACCTGAAGTGGCAGCAAACCCCGTGGCAGCTGAGCCGGTTGGCCCTAACCCTTTTGCGGTGTTGGGTTTGGCTCCCGAGCTGGTGCAAGCCGTGGTGGATTTGGGCTTTACCCAGCCCACCCTGGTGCAAAACGCTGCCATACCCAAAGCCATGCAAGGCGGGCACGCCAAAGGCTATACCGATTTGATGGTGTCAAGCCAAACGGGCAGTGGCAAAACCGCTGCTTTCTTGTTGCCTGTGCTGCACACTTTGCTGGAGCAGCAAGCCGAAGAAGAAGCCCGTGAACGCGCCGAATGGGATCGGCAAGTGGCCGAGGCCACTGCCGCAGGCAAGCCCGCGCCCAAGAAGGCCAAGCGCAAAAACCCTTTGCTGGCCCGCCATTTCAAGCCCACCGTGCCCGGTGCCTTGGTGTTGTGCCCCACCCGCGAACTGGCCCAACAGGTGGCCCACGACGCCATTGACTTGGTCAAACATTGCCGTGGCCTGCGCATTGCCAACGTGGTCGGCGGCATTCCTTACCAGGTGCAAATTGCCAAATTGCAAAACGCGAATTTGGTGGTGGCCAC
>JBDKEX010000088.1:0-12328 GCA_039798985.1 Pseudomonadota bacterium
GGTTCATCAGCACCCGTTGCCCGGCCTCCCAGTCGGAGGGCAGGGTGGCGTCTATGCGCCGGCTGTTGTGAAACAGGCCTTCGGTGCACACCAGGCCGGTGTTGAGCCCGGCGCGCATCAACAAGCGATTGACCAGCAGCGCAATCGCGGTGGTGTGTTCGCTCCCGGTGATGCCCACCACCGGAATGCGGCCGTTTTCGTTTTCTTTGAACAGGTGGTTGACGATGGCCTGGCCCACCGGTCTGGGCTGGCCCACTGCGGGTTTCAAGTGCATCAGCAACCCAGGGCCAGCGTTGACTTCAACCACCGCACCCGCCTGGGGCCCCAAAGGCTTGGAAATATCGGTGGCCACCAGGTCAATCCCAGCAATGTCCAGCCCAACCACCCGCGCCGCCAATGCAGCGGTTTCAGCGACTTCTGGATGCACCTCATCGGTGATATCGTGCGTCATCACCCCGGTTCTTTGTACCAATACCTCCTGGCCATCGTCAGGGATGCTGTCAGGAGTCAGGCCTTGACGACCCAATTCGAGCATGACCATGGCGTTTTCGGGCAAGCGGATCGTGTCGAGCGGGAATTCCTCTTCTTCGCCGCGGCGCGGATCGGTGTTGATCTGCGCGTCAATCAGGGCCAACACCGTGTCGCGCCCATTGCCAACAATGCATGCACGCTCACCACGCGCCGCCGCCACCACACGGCCCGCAACCACCAGCAACCGGTGCTCTTGGCCCGGAACGAAGCGTTCCACAATGACCTCTGAGCCCTCTGCGTCGGCAAGCGGGTAGGCTGCCCGGACGGACGCTTCGTCCCGCAGGTCCAGTGAAACCCCACGGGCGTGGTTGGCGTCGCTGGGTTTGACCACCACGGGCAGGCCAATGTCTTGCGCCGCTTCCCAGGCCGCGTCAGCGCTGTCCACCACTTGCCCTTCCGGTACCGGCACGCCGCAGGCCGACAGCAGTTGCTTGGTCAAGTCTTTGTCGCGCGAAATCCCCTCGGCGATTGCGCTGGTTGCGTCGGTTTCAGCGGTCCAGATGCGGCGCTGTTTACAGCCGTACCCCAACTGCACCAAATTTCCTGTGGTCAAGCGAATGGCAGGGATGCGGCGCTGGTTGGCTGCATCCACAATACTCATGGTGCTGGGCCCCAGTGCATGTTTGTCGATCAACGACTTCAGTTTTTGAACGGTTTGGCCCACATCGAACGGGCGGTCCTCAATGGCGGCCATCACCAAGTCGCGTGCGCTGATCAAAGCTTGCTTGCCGACTTCCTCTTGGTGTGTGCGAATCACCACTTTGTAGACGCCGCGTTGTTCGGTGGAACGGGCTTTCCCAAACCCCAATGGCATGCCCGCCAGGGTTTGCAGCTCCAATGCCACATGTTCCATGATGTGACCTGGCCAGGTGCCGTCGCGCAAACGTTCCAAAAAACCGCCACGATAGCCCAGACCGCAGTGGTGTTCTTCAAGGCCGGGCAGCCAATCGGTCAAGCGTTGATTGAAGCCTGGCAGGGTGTGGGAGGGGGAATCCTCCAAATCGCCAATGTCAACAAGCGCTTCAACAGCCGGCCGGTAGGTCCAGATGTTGGGTCCGCGCAAGTAACTCAACCGCAATAGCTTGATGTGTTTGGTGGTCATGAGTTGAGACAGCACTGATCCCGTTGTTTGTTGCCAAGTCTGTTTGGGCATGCGGGGCAAAAAGCTGTTGTCGATTCTGCTTGCTGGTTGGGCAGCCTTACAATCAATCAAGTGGTTACGCCGCCAAAACAGCGGCGATGTTTGCGTCGGAAAGTGCGCTGTTCGCACACCCACACGTGATTTTGTACCCACTTGGTACCGCTTGCGAAGCTTGTCACAAATTTTTTCAACAACACGTTGCTAATAGCGCATGCATTCCACCACAAAACAGGTCGCCGTGTCTCAGAGAGGCCCCTTGCCTTTGCCCGAAGTTTGGCAGCGCGTGCGAGGCAACAATCTCCCTGTGGTTGCTGAGACTTTGCCGGTGGCTTGGCTTGAGACGGATTTGGACACTGAACTTGGCTTCAAGCTGGGTTGCCTGGTGTTGGACAAAGCAGGCTTGCATGATTTGACGGCCCAGCGGTCTTGGCCTTTTGAAGCCGGTCTCGCACTGGTGCTTTCCGACCACAACGGTGTGGCCACCTTGGAGCTCAAGCGCAATGGCACCCGGTTGGCAACCTGGCGATTTACATTGGGGCGGCAAGTCCAGGCCACCCGCTTGCAGGAGCAATTTGGTGGTTTGCGCGAATTGCATTTGCACGGCACACCGCTGCGGGTTGCGGCGGGCGCCAGCATATGCCCGCGCTGCCAAGCGCCACTGGAACCCGACGATGATGACTGTGCGGTTTGCGCGCAGGTGATACACACCCCGCCGTCCACTTGGACTTTGTTGCGTTTGTTGCGCTTTGCTAAGCCTTACCGGGGGCAACTTGCCGCTGGGTTTGGCCTGACGCTGGCTTCGACCGCCGCCACTTTGGTGCCGCCGTACCTCACCATTCCCCTGATGGATGAGGTGCTGATTCCCTACCAAAGCGGGCAGGCCATAGACCCAACTTTGGTGGGTTGGCTGCTGACCGGGTTGTTTGCATCGGCCATGCTGGCGTGGGCGTTGGGTTGGGCAAAAACCTACATACTGGCCTTGGTGTCCGAGCGCATTGGTGCCGATTTGCGCACCCAAACCTATGAACACCTGCTCAAACTGTCGCTGGAGTACTTTGGGGGCCGCCGCACGGGCGACTTGATGGCCCGCATAGGTTCAGAGACCGACCGAATCAACGTCTTTTTGTCTTTGCACCTGTTGGATTTTGCGACCGACGTGATCATGATTTTGATGACATCGGCGATACTTTTTTCCATAAATCCGCCTTTGGCCTTGGCTACTTTGGTTCCCTTGCCCTTTATCGGGTGGATGATCCATGTGGTGCGGGACCGTTTACGCACCGGTTTTGAAAAAATTGACCGCGTGTGGTCTGAAGTAACCAGCGTGTTGGCAGACACCATTCCGGGCATCAGGGTGGTAAAGGCCTTTGCCCAAGAGGCGCGTGAGGCCCAGCGGTTTCGCGATGCCAACCGGCACAACCTGGAGGTGAACGACCGTTTGAACCGGCTCTGGTCGTTGTTCTCACCCACGGTGTCTTTGTTGACCGAAATCGGGTTGCTGGTGGTCTGGGCCTTTGGGATATGGCTGGTGGCGGGGGGCAGCATCACAGTGGGGGTGCTTACCGCATTTCTGGCCTACATTGGCCGGTTCTATGCAAGGCTGGATTCCATGAGCCGGATCGTGTCGGTGACCCAAAAAGCCGCTTCTGGAGCCAAGCGCATTTTTGATATTTTGGACCATGTCTCCAGTGTGCCTGAACCGGTCAACCCCGTTCCCATGGGGCAGGTGCAGGGCAAGCTGCAAATCCAGGGCGCAGGTTTCAGGTACGGCAACCGGGCGGTGATCCGCGACTTGAACCTCTCCGTCAACCCCGGCGAAATGATCGGTCTGGTCGGCCACAGTGGGTCGGGCAAAAGCACCTTGGTGAATTTGATTTGCCGTTTTTACGATCTGGCCGAAGGCTCTATCAGTGTGGACGGCCGAGACATTCGTTCGGTGGCGGTGGCCGATTACCGCCGGCACATTGGGCTGGTGCTGCAAGAGCCGTTTTTGTTTTTTGGAACGATTGCCGAAAACATCGCCTATGGCAAACCCGACGCCACGCGGCAGGAAATCGTGGCGGCTGCCCGCGCCGCGCATGCCCATGAATTTATTCTGCGTTTGCCCCAGGGCTACGACTCGCTGGTGGGCGAACGCGGTCAGGGGCTCTCGGGCGGAGAACGTCAAAGAATTTCAATTGCAAGGGCTTTGTTGATTGACCCGCGCATATTGATATTGGACGAAGCCACCTCGGCGGTGGACACTGAGACGGAGAAAGAAATACAGCGGGCACTGGACAATTTGGTGCGTGGCCGAACCACCATCGCCATTGCGCACCGTTTGTCTACTTTGCGCAAAGCCGACCGCCTGGTGGTCATGGACAAAGGCCAAAAAGTGGAAGAAGGCAGCCACGAAGAATTGATGGCGCGTGAAGGTGCCTACTGGCGCTTGTACCAGGCCCAGCAACGGCAGGCCCAAACTCAGGACGACATCTTGTTGGGGAAGATCGATTCATGAACCCAGAAATCTACGCGGTATGGCGCTCCCTGGCGTTGGACGATGCGGGGCGCATCACCGCCCACCTTGATGATGGCACCTCGATTGAAGGCCTGTACCCGGTGCGCGCCTTCCCGGTTCAAGCGCCGGATGTTGGCATTTCCTTGATGGGCGATGACGGCCATGAACGGTTTTGGTTGGAGAACCTCCAGGAATTGCCTGAAGCTGCGAGGCAAGTCGTCCTCCAGGCCTTGACTCAGCGGGAATTCATGCCGCTGATCAAAAAATTGAAGGCGGTTTCATCGTTTGCAACGCCCAGCGTCTGGACGGTGGAAACCGATCGGGGAAACACAGAGCTGGTGTTGAAGGGCGAGGAAGACATTCGCCGCCTGAGTGCCAATGTGTTGCTGGTGTTGGACAGCCACGGCGTGCAGTTTTTGATCCGTGACCCTGCCCAAATGGACAAGCACAGTCGAAAATTGCTGGACCGTTTTTTGTGAGGTTTTTGCTGAATCTAGGGGATGGGCTACTTGAGGTTGCCCGATAGAAACTGCGCCAGGCGTTCGCTTTTGGGTTGGGTCAGCACCGTGCGCGGGTCGCCTTCTTCTTCGATCAGGCCTTGATGCAAAAAAATCAGGTGGTTGGAGACTTCTCGCGCAAAACCCATTTCGTGGGTTACCACCACCATGGTGCGGCCCTCTTCGGCCAGCAATTGCATCACCCGCAAAACCTCGGTCACCAATTCGGGGTCCAGCGCGCTGGTGGGTTCGTCAAACAACATCACTTCGGGTTCTACCGCCAAAGCGCGGGCTATGGCAACCCGTTGCTGTTGCCCGCCGCTCATGTGCGCTGGGTAGCGGTCTTCCATGCCTCGCAAGCCCACCCGCTCCAAGTACTTTCGGGCTGTGGCAATGGCTTGCTCTTTTGGAACTTTCAGCACATGGATTGGCGCCTCAATGATGTTTTCAAGCACCGTCATGTGCGCCCACAAATTGAAATTCTGGAAAACCATGGCCAGCCGCGTGCGCAGGCGCTGCAGCTGCACGGGGTCGGTGGCTTGCAGTTCGCCTTGCGCATTGGGCGTGAGCTGCAGGACTTCACCGGCCACCACAATTCGGCCTTGGTGCGGCTTTTCCAGCAAGTTGATGCAGCGCAAAAACGTGCTTTTGCCCGACCCCGAGCTGCCAATGATGCTGATCACATCACCTGCGTGGGCCCGCAGCGAAACCCCTTTGAGCACCTCGTGGTCGCCGTAGCGTTTGTGCAAATCGGTGACTTCCAGCTTCAAGGGGCGAAGCGCTGTTGGGGTGGATCCGTCTGTCATTCTTTGTATCCGTTGGTCCATGACTGCTTAAAAACCCAGCAACGGGCCTTTGCGAAAGGGCGTGGCACCAGCCACTTTGCCGATTTCGCCGCCAGCGTGTACGTAGCGTTCCCGCACACGTGCATAAAAAACACCCTCCACCCCAGATTGCACGGCGTGCACAGTACCTGAGACAGGGTCTATGACCTCGGCAACCGTGTCTTGGGTATTCAACCATTGGCCAGGTTCAGCCAAAAATACCAGCACACCGGGCGTTGGGGCGTACAAGGTTTGAGAGCCCGCCAGTGGGGTGGCTTTGTAGCTTGCCTCGGGCAGTGCGGTTGCGTTGCCATCCACTGCCTTCAGCTGAATCAAATACGCCAAAATGGCTTGTGCATCCTGCAGGGCGAGGGCGTGGCTCACGTCAGCTTCGCCACGCAATTCAACCGTGGCGCTGGCACAGGCCTGGGGTACCGAAACATTCAGCCCTTGGGCCCGGCATTTGTCTGAAAGTTGCCACCACAAACCAGACAGGCATTCATCGAAAGGGCTGCCGCCGGAGTCTTTGGCCAACAACACGGCTTGGCATTGCAACAGCCGGGCCAGTGGCTCCAGCGCCGGCCAACATGCCGCTTCGCTGTACAGGTGCATGACCGATTCGCAATCGCAGTGCAAGTCCAGCACCACATCGGCGTCGTGCGCCAGGCTCAGCAAGGTCTTGCGCAGGCTTTCCAACTCGGTGCTGGGGCCCCATTTTTTCAAATAGTCGGCAACGGCTTGTCGCACCATCAGGGCATTCGAAGGAGCATCTGGCGTCAGCACCGAAAACACATCATCCCAAATCGCGTCGGCCAGAACAGGGTAATTTCGGTTGAAATTTTCCGAGGTGTTGAGCTCAAAACGACCCATGGCTTTTCGGTCCAGCCGTTGCGACAAACCGATTGGGTTGGCCACAGGAACCAACACCACCTCACCCAACAATTGGCCTGCGGCTTCCATGGTTTGCAGCATGGATTTGAGGTGATGGGCCACCAGCATGCCCGGCAGTTCTTCTGCGTGCAAACTGGCCTGAATGTAAATTTTGGGGCGCGCACCAGACTCGCCGAATCGAAAACTGACCAATTCGCGCTGCTGGCCAATGCTGCTTTGCAGCAGCGGGTGTCGTTCTGTCAGCATCTGAGCCACCTACTGCTTGCGCGGCGCCAAGAACGCCAAGTAGCGCCCTTCGGCCCATTTGAAGCCCAGCACCATGATCGAGGTGATGACCAAATAGACCAAGGCAGCCGCCAGGTAGGCCTCGAAAGGGATATAAAAATCAGAGTAGATGCGGCTGGCGGCAGCTGTTACGTCCAGCATTGCGGGCACGGTGCTGGCCAAACTGGTGCTGTGCAGCATCATGACGGCTTCGTTGCTGTAAGCCGGCAGGGTGCGGCGAATGGCGCTGGGCAACACCACCCGTCGCATGATTTGCCAACGGCTCATTCCCATGGCCTGAGCTGCTTCAATTTCGCCAGGCGCGGTTTCGCGTATCGAGCCTGCCAGCATTTCGGCGGTGTACCCAGCGGTGTTCAGCGCAAAGGCCAGCAAGGCACAAAAAAAGGGTTCTTTGAAGTGGGTCCATGGCCACACGGTGTCCCACCGCTCTTGTATCCATTCCAGCTGGGCGAGGCCGTAATAAATCAGGTAGAGCTGTATCAACAAGGGCGTGCCACGAATGCAGTAGGTGTAGAACCCCACCAGTTTGCGCAGGGGGCTGATATTGCTGGTCAAGGCCAGTGCCATCAACAACGCCAACAGGCCGCCACTGACCAGAGAACCCGCCAAAAGGCTGAGCGTGGTCACCAGGCCCTCGCCATAAAGCGCAAGCGTTTCTGGCTCCAAAACAATGGCCCAGTTCACAACTGCACCTTTTTGTTGCCCAAACTGTAGCGTTCTGCTGCGCGACGCAACACCCACAACGACAGCGAGGTGTAAAGCAGAAACAGCGCAGCGGTGAACAAGAAAAACACAAACGGCTCACGCGATGCCGCGCTGGCCTGTTTGGCGCGGTAGGTCATTTCGTGCAGGCCGATCAAACTCACCAGCGCGGTTGTTTTGATCAACACCAACCAGTTGTTGGTGAAGCCAGGCAGGGCATAGCGCACCATCTGCGGGAGGGTGATGCGCCAAAAAGTTTGAAAACCGGTCATGCCGAACGCCCAAGCAGCTTCCGCTTGGCCCTTGGGAATGGCCAACATAGCGCCCCGAAAAGTCTCGGTCATGTAGGCGCCGTAAATAAAGCCGATGGTGAGCGTGCCTGCCAAAAAGGGGTTGATGTCAACGCTGCCCTCGCTGCCCAGACATTCGAGCAAGTTGTTCAGCCCGATGGTGCCACCGTAAAAAATCAGCAGCATCAAAACCAGTTCTGGAATGCCACGAACAACAGTCGTGTAAACCGTGGCCACCGACCTGGCGCCCCAGTGACCGGACAGCTTGGCCGCTGCGCCCAATAGACCCAGCAACACAGCCACCACCAAAGACACCAACGACACCGCTACCGTGAGCAGCGCGCCCTCTAGGATGGTAAAAAAATAACCAGACATGCTGATAAAAAAACGGCCCCTTGCTGGGGCCGTGGTTTGATGATTTACTTGCCGTAAACGTCTATGGTGAAGTACTTGTCAGCCAGCTTTTTGTACGTGCCGTTGCTGCGTATGGCCGCAATCGCAGCGTTGACTTCGCCCTTGAGTTTGTCACCCTTGCGCATGGCCACGCCCACGCCCGCACCAAAGTACTTGAAGTATTTTGGATCGTCGAGGGACTGACCCACGAATCCGTAGCCTTTGCCTTCGGGCTTATTCAAGAAACCTGCGGTGACTTCCACCGAATCGGCCACGGTGCCGTCCAAACGGCCTGCCTTGATGTCGAGGTACACCTGGTCTTGTGCCTCGTACGGAACGATAGACAAACCTTTGCTCTTGAGTTCGCCCAATGCGAATTTCTCTTGAGTGCTGCCCTTGAGAACGCCCAGCTTTTTGCCCTTGAGGGCTGCAAAGTCAGAGTCGGCTTTTATGTCGCTCTTGACCACCACCCGGCTGGCCGTGTTGTAGTACTTGTCAGAAAAATCAACGACTTTCTTGCGGTCGTCGGTGATGGACATGGAGCTGATGATGAAGTCGTATTTTTTGGCTTGCAAGCCGGGGATCATGCTGTCCCACACTTGTTCCACAAAAACGCACTTGCGCTTGATTTGCTCGCAAATGGCATTGGCAATGTCAACATCAAAACCGGTGGGTTTGCCGTCCGGGGTTTTGTAGGTGAAGGGTTCGTAAGTGGGGTCAATTGCAACACGGACATCTGCGCCTTGTGCCCATACACCCGTTGTCACGCAAACAGCGGCGCACGCTATCAGGAACTTGCTCATCAAATCACCTGGAAAAAGTTGAGGTGAGTCATTGTAGGGGGACTGATCAAATAAGTTGCTGCCCAGCAGTCAAAAAATGAGCAGGAATAGAATACAAAACAATGAAAATCCTAATGTCCAATGATGATGGTTACCAAGCCGCCGGCTTGATGGCGTTGTACGAGGCTTTGCGCGACATTGCCGACGTGGAGGTGGTGGCGCCCGAGCAAAACAACAGCGCCAAAAGCAATGCGCTCACACTGCATTCGCCTTTGTATGTGCAGCAGGCGGCCAATGGGTTTCGCTACGTCAATGGCACCCCTGCTGACTGCGTGCACATAGCATTGACCGGGTTGCTCGGCTACCGCCCAGACTTGGTGGTCTCCGGCATCAACAACGGTGCCAACATGGGTGACGACACGATTTACTCGGGCACCGTGGGGGCGGCCATGGAGGGCTACTTGTTCGGTGTGCCGGCCTTGGCTTTTTCACAGACAGAACGCGGTTGGGCGCATTTGGATGCCGCTGCGCACAAAGCCCGTGAATTGGTGCTGGCACTCGAAAAAAGCGCTCTGGCTTTGGCCCAAACAGCCGCCGACGCTCATCACGCCCCATGGTTGTTGAATGTGAATGTTCCCAACTTGCCGGCTGACGAGTTGCGCGGCTTCAAAGTCGCGCGTTTGGGGCGCCGTCATGCGGCCGAAAAGGTGATTACCCAACAAAGCCCGCGCGGCGAAACCATGTATTGGATAGGCAGCGCCGGTGCAGTGAAAGACGACACAGAGGGCACCGACTTCCATGCCACTGCGGCGGGGTACGTGTCGATCACGCCCTTGCAGGTGGATTTGACCGACCATGCCAATTTGCCTTATTGGGCGCAGACGGCGGCTTATTTGTCAGCCCAAGCGCAGCCGCATTCTGCTGACCACAAAGAATTGTCCCGTTCGATTCAAGGGCAAAGTCGGTGAGCATGAAGCCCCCCGTCAAGGCCAGGCCTTCATTTCCGGCCAGGTTGGACTCGGCTGTGCCATTTCAACCTCAAAACACCCGCGCCGCACGCTCGGTGGCTGCGCCGCAGCCTTTGCCCAAAAACGCCGGTGTGGGTCTGGACTCGCAGGCGGTGCGTCTGGCCATGGTTCGCAAACTGGCTTTGCAGGGTTTGAGCGAACCGCGTGTTTTGGCCGCCTTGAGTGCGGTTGAACGGCACCGTTTTGTTGACTCGGCTCTGGTGATACAGGCCTACGAAGACACCAGCTTGCCGATTGGCTTGGGACAAACCATATCCAAGCCCAGCGTGGTTGGGCGCATGCTGGCCTTGTTGTGCGAGGCGCCGGGTTTGGCAGCCGGCCGCGTTCTTGAAATTGGCACAGGTTGTGGTTACCAGGCTGCGGTGTTGAGCCAGCTGGCCCGCGAGGTGTACAGCATTGAACGGCTCAAGGGGCTGCACGAAAAAGCGCGCGAGAATTTGCGCCCCTTGCGCCTCCCCAACTTGCACCTGATTATGGGGGACGGAATGTTGGGATTTGCCCAAGGCGCCCCCTACGCGGGCATTGTGTCGGCGGCTGGGGGCGAGGCGCTGCCTCAGGCATGGTTGGACCAACTGGCTGTGGGCGGTCGTTTGGTGGCCCCTGCAGAACTGGTGCCGGGCAAACAAAGCCTGGTGGTGGTGGACAGAACCCCAACCGGCTACACGCGATCGGTGTTGGAGGCGGTTCATTTTGTGCCTCTAAAATCGGGGGTCGCCTGATATTGTGTTGGGCTTACACGGTAAGCAATGCCTCCTACCCCCACATTTTTTTCTGTCTTGACACCTGATGTTGGTCCAAAGCCTGAGCGGCGGGCGTTCGGGTTCAATGGCCGTTTGGCTGGCTTGGCTCTGTTTTCGGTGTTGTTAGCGGCTTGTTCTGGCCCACAAAAATCGGTTCAGCGCGCGCCGGTGCTGGACCGCCCGGCCATGGGCAGCAGTGTCAATGCGAACCCAACAGGTGCAGCTGTCAGTGCACCTTCTGCAGCACCTGTGGCCGCTGTGCCAGTGGCCCCGCAGGGCGCCGAAAATGCTGGCAAGCCCGGGTACTACACCGTTCGACCCGGCGATACCTTGATTCGCATCGGTCTGGAAACAGGCCAAAACTGGCGCGATTTGCAGACTTGGAATGGGCTGGTCAATCCCAATTTGATCGAGGTGGGGCAGGTGTTGCGGGTGGTGGCCCCGGTTGGAGCGGCGACGACCGCGCCCATTGCCAAGGCCACCGTGACTGGCACGGAGTTGCCTGCCACCAGCGCTGTTGCAGTGGTGCCGGCCCCCGCGGCCACCGCCTTGCCCCCTGTTGCGCCTGCGCGCCCCAAACCTGCCGAATCCTCGGGTGACTTGCCCAAATTGGACCTTGCATGGCCCGCCAACGGCCAGGTCATAGAACGCTTTGACGGTGCTCGCAACAAGGGCATTGACATTGCCGGGAAAAAGGGTGACGCCGTGTTGGCGGCGCTGGACGGCAAGGTGATTTACGTGCGTGACCACAACACCGCCAGCAACGACGGCTTGCAAAGCTATGGTGTCATGATCATTCTTCAGCACTCCAACCAGCTGATCACGGCGTACGCCCACAACGCCGCTGCTTTGGTCAAAGAGTCGCAAACCGTCAAAAAAGGCCAGCCGATTGCGGAAATGGGCGACACGGCCACAGACCGGGTCAAGCTCCATTTTGAGGTCCGCCGCCAAGGTTTTCCGGTGGATCCATTGAAACTTTTGCCTGCACGCTGATGACGAACCCAGTTGAGACAAACCCCGAAGAACGGGCCGATTTGGGTAACACCGTTGCCTCAGAAGCGCAGGCGGCTCCCCCCACTTTGCCCGAGGGGTGGCTGGAAATCCAATCCATCGACCTGGAGGCGCAGGGGGTGGCGCGCCGGGCGGACGGCAAGGTGGTGTTTGTGGACGGCGCTTTGCCCACCGAGTGGGTATCTGCACAAACAGTGCGCAAAAAGAACCAGTGGGAGCAGGCCAATCTCACCGAAATTCATCGGACTTCTTCGCTGCGGGTGAAGCCCAAGTGCGACCATTTTGGTTTGCATCCGGGCGCTTGCGGTGGCTGCAAGATGCAGCACTTGGAGCCTTCGGCCCAGGTGGCGGTGAAGCAACGCGTGTTGGAAGACAACCTGTGGCATTTGGGCAAGGTCAAGCCTTTGAACATGTTGCGCCCGATCGCTGGGCCGGCTTGGGGTTATCGTTATCGGGGGCGTCTGTCGGTACGCTACGTGGCCAAAAAGGGCGAAGTGCTGGTGGGCTTTCACGAACGCAAAAGCCGGTACGTGGCCGACATGCGGTCATGTGCTGTGCTGCCGCCCCATGTCAGCAATATGCTGTTGCCCTTGCGTGCCATGATCGGGCAAATGGAGGCGCGTGAAACATGCCCTCAAATTGAGTTGGCCTGCGGTGACCATGTTACGGCCTTGGTGCTCAGGCATTTGGAACCATTGGCAGACGCCGACAAGCGC
>JBDKEX010000089.1:0-2867 GCA_039798985.1 Pseudomonadota bacterium
AGAACCCCGGTGAGCACCTTGACCATTCGCAACCTAGACGACAAGCTCAAGACCAGCTTGCGCCTGCGCGCTGCAAGCCACGGCATATCCATGGAGCAAGAGGTGCGCAACATTCTGCACAACACATTGAATGCCGAAGGCGACGCGCCCGATGGGTTGACTTTTTCGCAGCGCATTAACCAGCGCTTTAAAGGCCTTGGGCTTGAGGAGCTACCTTTGCCAGAACGGCAACCAGCGCGCGCCTTACCGGACTTTGACTCGCTATGACGCAAGGGTTTTTGCTGGACACCAATGTGCTTTCGGAACTGATGCGTCAAAACCCCAATCCATTGGTCACCGAGTGGTTGGACAGCCAAACAGTCGACAAACTGCAAACCAGCGCGGTGTCGCAAGCTGAGATATTGGCAGGCATTTTCATGTTGCCCGCCGGCAACCGCCGTGATGTGTTGACCAGAGGTGCTGAACAGCTTTTTCAGCAAGACTTTAGGGGGCGCTGCCTGGTTTTTGGCAGTGCAGCCGCCGAGCAATTTGCCGTGGTTCGCGCGCAGCGCCAGCGGGCGGGCAGACCCATCAGCACCGAAGATGCCCAGATCGCCTCCATCGCCCTGGCCGCCAACCTGAAGCTGGTCACGCGCAACACCAAAGATTTTGAAGCCATTGAGGGCCTTCAAGTCATCAACCCCTGGCATTTGCACTGAAGCTGTGCAGCTGACATAGCGAAGAGTATTGAGCAGCACCTGAGTGAGAACCCTACAATTTGCGCCCATTGACACAACAAAGGCGCGCTATGTGGGCAGGTGTTTGTTTTGCCCTGGCGGCGGGCATGATGTGGGGTTTGGTGTTTGTGGGGCCGCTGATGCTGCCGGAATACCCTGCGGCGCTGCAATCGGTGGGGCGCTACCTGGCGTTTGGCCTGTTGGCCCTGCCGCTGGCGTGGTGGGACCGCGCAGACATTGCGCGCATGAACCGGCACGACTGGACCGAGGCTTTTAAGCTCTCGCTGGTGGGCAACTTGGTGTATTACTTGTTTTTGTCGGGGGCCATTCAGCGCGCAGGTGCACCGTTGCCCACCATGATCATTGGCACCTTGCCAGTGGTGATTGCCATAAGCGCCAACCTGCGCGACCACAGGCGCGATGGCCGCCTGCCGTGGCTGAAATTGGCCCCTTCTTTGGGGTTGATAGCCTTGGGCATTGCCTGTGTGAACCATGTGGAGTGGCAAGCTCTGCAGGCCGCCCAAGGTGCAGACCCGGCGCGATATGCCTTGGGCGCTGCCATGGCGGTGGTGGCGGTGGTGTGTTGGACTTGGTACCCGCTGCGCAATGCAGACTGGCTGCGTGGACACACCGACCGCAACCCGCGCGCCTGGGCCACCACCCAAGGCTTGGCCACCCTGCCCTTGGCGGCCCTGGGTTACGCGGCCCTGTGGGGCACCGCCGAACTGGGGTGGCTGGACTTTGAGATGCCGCTGGGCCCACGCCCCCTGTATTTTGTGGGCCTGATGGTGAGCATAGGCTTGCTGGCCTCGTGGCTGGGCACTTTGTGCTGGAACGAAGCCAGCCAGCGCCTGCCCACCGCTTTGGTGGGCCAATTGATTGTGTTTGAAACCCTTTCAGCCCTGGGCTACGCCTTTGTGTTGCGCCAAACCTGGCCCAGCCCGCTCACTTGGCTGGGAATTGCGCTGCTGATGGCTGGGGTGCTGCTGGGGGTGCGGCAAATGTTTCGGTGTCTACCTCGTTAGTGCCCTGGGGGTTGTAGCGGGCGCCCACCACGTTGGAGCTGTGAATGCAGGCGTTGAGTTTGCCCATGGCTTCGTCGCTGATTTTTAGGTTGGCAGCGGCCATGTTTTCTTGCAGGTGTTTTACGCTGGCCGTGCCGGGTATGGGCAAAATGTGCTGCCCACGGTGCAACAGCCACGCAATGGCCAGCTGGGCTGGCGTGCAGCCCAAATCGGCCGCAATGGCGTTGTAGGCTGGCAGCAGGGCCAGGTTGTGCGGGTAATTGCTGGGAAAAAACCGCGGCATGGCGCGGCGTATGTCTTTGGCGTCCAGGGCCGACACGTCGGGCGGGGTGCCGGTGAGAAAGCCACGGCCCACCGGGCTGAAAGCCACAAAGCTGATGCCCAGCTCCTGGCAGGCGTCCAGCACCGCAATTTCGGGGTTGCGGGTCCAGAGCGAGTACTCGGTTTGCAGCGCGGCAATTGGGTGCTCGCGGTGGGCTTTGCGCAGGGTGGCGGCCGACACTTCACTCAGGCCAATGGCGCGTATTTTGCCTGCCCGAACCAGATCGGCCAGGGCGCCCACGCTTTCTTCAATGGGGACTTGCCTGTCCCAACGGTGAAGGTAGTACAGGTCGATCACATCGGTTTGCAAACGGCGCAACGCGGCGTCGCAAGTGGCTTTTAGGGTGGCAGGCCGCCCGTCAATGACACGGACCTTGTTGCCGTCGCCGTTTGCATCGACCCCTTGCATGCCGCATTTGCTGGCCAAGGTGAACCGCGAGCGGTGCTTGGCGAGGTATTTGCCAATGAGCGTTTCGCTGGCACCAAAGCCGTACAGGGCGGCGGTGTCGAGGTGGGTCACACCTGCGTCCAGCGCGGCCAGCAGCAGGCGTTCGGCCTGCGCCTCGGGCACAGGCGCGCCGTAGGCGTGGCAAATGTTCATGCAGCCCAGGCCAATGGCGCTGACCTGGAAGGGCCCCAATTGTCTGGTTTGCATAGACACAGATCAGCCGTTGAGTTGCTGTTCCAGGTCGTGCAGCACCTGGTAGCACGGCAACACCTGCTGCACGCTGCTGTTGGGCTCGCGGCCTTCGCGGAGGGCGGCAAAGAATTCGCGGTCTTGCAGCTCGATGCCGTTCATGGACAC
>JBDKEX010000090.1:0-3388 GCA_039798985.1 Pseudomonadota bacterium
TGCCTGACGACCATAGCAAGTTGGTCCCACTCCTTCCCATCCCGAACAGGACAGTGAAACGACTTTGCGCCGATGATAGTGCAGATCCCTGTGTGAAAGTAGGTCATCGTCAGGCTGTTATGCTAAACCCCGAATTCGCTTTGATGAAAAGCAGATTCGGGGTTTTTCTTTGATGTGTATGAAACAGACTGTTTATACCCACGCGGCGGCTTTGCCTGCCATATTGGACCGCCGTATTGTGGTGCTTGATGGCGCCATGGGGACCATGATTCAACGGTTCAAGTTGACCGAAGCGCAATACAGGGGCGACGGAGCGTTGGGAATGAACCAGGGCCCGTGGAATCTTCCTGTCTGCGAGCGGGAATTGAAAGGCAACAACGAGTTGTTGTCTTTGACTCGCCCTGATGTGATTTCATCGATCCACGACAGCTACCTGGCTGGCGGTGCTGATCTGATTGAGACGAACACATTCGGAGCAACACAAGTCGCGCAAGCAGATTATGGTTTGGAACATTTGGCGTATAAGATGAACTTTGCTTCGGCAAAGTTGGCTCGGGCCGCATGCGACAGATTCTCAACGCCGGAGTGGCCGCGTTTTGTGGCCGGAGCGTTGGGTCCGACGCCCAAAACTGCAAGCATCAGTCCAGATGTCAACGACCCAGGCGCCAGAAACGTGACTTTTGACGAACTGGTGGCTTCTTATTTGGAACAAACACGTGGTTTGGTGGATGGTGGCGCCGACGTGCTGTTGGTAGAGACCATTTTTGACACCCTGAATGCCAAGGCGGCTTTGTACGCCATTGAACAATACTTTGAAGAGTCTGGTGAGCGCTTGCCAGTGATGATCAGCGGGACGGTGACCGATGCGTCGGGCAGGATTTTGAGCGGGCAAACCGTTGCCGCATTTTGGGCCAGCGTCAAACATGTTCAACCATTGACGGTCGGGCTCAATTGTGCGCTGGGCGCTGCTTTGATGAAACCCTACTTGCAAGAGTTGGCGAAGTTGGCCAAAGGTTGTTTTATCAGTTGCTACCCGAACGCGGGTTTGCCCAATCCAATGAGTGATACCGGGTTCGATGAGACCCCAGCCGATACATCCCGACTGTTGCATGGGTTTGCACAGGAGGGGCTTGTTAACGTGGTCGGAGGGTGTTGTGGCACCACTCCTGAGCACGTGGCAGCCATCAAGTCCGCTGTGATGCACTGCGCACCGCGAAAATTGTTCAACTTTTGAGAGGTTATTGCCGTGAACCAATTGGATGCATTGAAACGATATACGACTGTTGTTGCAGATACGGGGGACTTCAAGCAGTTGGCCCAGTACCAGCCTCAAGATGCCACCACCAATCCATCTTTGATATTGAAGTCGGTGCAAAAGGCTGATTACCAGCCCATACTCAAAACAGTGGTCAGCCGCTTTGGTGGCCGCCCCACTGACGAAGTGGTTGATCGCTTGCTGGTTCGGTTTGGGTGCGAGATTTTGGCGGTGGTGCCTGGGCGGGTATCGACTGAAGTGGATGCGCGTTTGAGTTTTGACACGGAAGCCACGGTGTCGCGCGCGGAGCGTTTGGTGGAGTTGTATCAAGCGGAGGGGGTGCCTCTTGAGCGAGTTTTGGTGAAGATAGCCTCCACCTGGGAGGGGATACAGGCCGCTGAGCGCTTGGAACAGCGCGGCATACACACCAACTTGACGCTGTTGTTTGCGTTTTGCCAAGCGGTGGCCTGCGGCAACGCCAAGGTGCAGTTGATTTCGCCGTTTGTGGGGCGGATTTACGATTGGTACAAAAAGCAGGCAGGTGCAAACTGGAACGAGGCTGCCATGGCCCGTGAGAACGATCCGGGTGTGCAGTCGGTCAAGCGTATTTACAACTACTACAAACGTTTTGGAATTGCCACAGAGGTGATGGGTGCCAGCTTTCGCAATGTTGGACAGATTCAGGCGTTGGCCGGTTGCGACTTGTTGACCATCAGCCCCGACTTGCTGGCTGAGTTGGCTGCGATTACAGAGCCGTTGAGCCCGGCGCTGGACGCAGCTGCCGCCAAGAATTTGGAAATGGAACCGGTGCAGTTGGATGAATGCGCCTTCCGTTTGGCATTGAATGAGGATGCCATGGGCACTGAAAAGTTGGCCGAAGGGATACGTGCATTCTGTGCTGATGGCAAGAAACTGGACGATTTGATCCTGGCTTCTTGATGTATTGACAATAAAAAACCCCGCGCAATGGCGGGGTTTGCAGCCAACAAAGGCCCCGCTTGCGCGGGGCTTTTTGTTGAAACGGCAGCGGCAATTACATGCCCATGCCACCCATACCGCCCATGCCACCCATGTCGCCACCGCCCATGGCAGGCGCGTCATCCTTGGGGGACTCAGCGACCATGCATTCGGTGGTCAACATCAGAGAAGCCACGGAAGCGGCGTTCTGCAGCGCGGTACGGGTCACCTTGGTGGGGTCCAGGATACCCATTTCGATCATGTCGCCGTAGGTGTCGTTGGCGGCGTTGAAGCCGTAGTTGCCAGAGCCACCCAAAATGGCGTTGACGACCACAGAAGGTTCGCCACCGGCGTTGGCCACGATCTCGCGCAGAGGCGCTTCGATGGCTTTCAACACCAGCTTGATGCCAGCGTCTTGGTCAGCGTTGTCACCTTTGATGGCGCCAGCGGCCTGACGGGCGCGCAACAGGGCCACGCCGCCGCCGGCCACAATGCCTTCTTCCACGGCAGCGCGTGTGGCGTGCAGGGCATCTTCCACGCGGGCTTTTTTCTCTTTCATCTCGACTTCGGTGGCCGCGCCGACCTTGATCACTGCCACGCCGCCGGCCAGTTTGGCCACGCGCTCTTGCAGTTTTTCGCGGTCGTAGTCGCTGGTGGCTTCTTCGATTTGAACGCGGATTTGCTTGACGCGGGCTTGAATGTCGCCTTCAGCACCGGCGCCGTCGATGATGGTCGTGTTTTCTTTGCCTACTTCGATGCGCTTGGCTTGGCCCAAGTCGGCCAGGGTGACTTTGTCCAAGGTCAGGCCGACTTCTTCTGCGATGACCTTGCCACCGGTCAGGATGGCGATGTCTTCCAGCATGGCCTTGCGGCGGTCGCCGAAGCCAGGGGCCTTCACTGCCACCACTTTCAGGATGCCGCGGATGGTGTTGACCACCAAAGTCGCCAGGGCTTCGCCTTCGACGTCTTCAGCAATGATCAGCAGCGGACGACCGGCCTTGGCCACGGCTTCCAGCGTGGGCAGCAGGTCGCGGATGTTGCTGATCTTTTTGTCGAACAACAACACAAAGGGGTTGTCCAGCAAAGCGGCTTGCTTTTCGGGGTTGTTGATGAAGTAGGGCGACAGGTAGCCGCGGTCGAACTGCATGCCTTCCACGACGTCCAGCTCGTTTTGCA
>JBDKEX010000091.1:0-18797 GCA_039798985.1 Pseudomonadota bacterium
TAGCCCAGCACCGTGGCCACCTGGGTCTGCTGCAACATGATTTCAGACAACCAAACCCGGTACGGGTCACGCGTGCCCTGCCATGGCAAACCCGTGCGACCGTGCTGCCGCTGCCAAGCCAGCAGCTCGACAAAAAAGTCTGGGGCCTGGCTCACACTTCAGGAGCCGCTTGAGCTTCTGATGGCTTCAAGGAAGCTTCAGTTATTGGCTCAAGGTCTGAAGGCTCAGCGTCCGCTTCCATCTCTGGCCAAGGAGCTGCTGGGCTCGCGGCCTCCACCGGAATGGGTTCAGCCAACTCGCATTGCGTCAGGTTCAAAAGTTCGGTTTGGGTGCTTTGCCAGTGGGCCAGTTGCTGCTCAATTTCGGCAATTCGCTCGTCCAAGCCACCCGCTGCCTCGCGGATACGGTCCACCGCCTCAATGCGCCGATTGAAATTGCGCCGGCGCTCGCGCAGCTGGGTATCGAGCTGGGCTGCCGCATTTTTGGTCCACAGCTCCACCTCGCCGGCCGCCGCCTCAAACACCTCCTGCAAGCGCCCCATCAAAGCCTTGGCCAGGCGATCCGCAAACTCGGGTTGGGCCAGTCGCAACACATTGCTCAGTCCCAAATACTGCAAGTGGTTGCGCTCGATCAGCACCAGGCCCTCCAAAAAGCGCTGCACACCCGGCGCATCTGGCACCTGCAACGCAAAGCCAAACTCGGCGTTCAAACCCCTGAAACTCCCGCTCAGCATGGCCTGTATTTCATCGGTCAAACGCTGCGCCCGTTCCAGCGTTTGTCGCAAACGCTCAAAAGCGTCGTCATACACCTTGCGAACACCCAGTTTGATGCCAGGTTGCTTCAACGCAGCACTGAGCTGCGCCACCTCGTCCCTCAGGTGGGCTTTGCCCAACAGCGCCAACAACTCCTTCAGCAGCTTGATGTGCAATGACCGAACCGCCTGAATGCGGGCACCACTGGCATCAAATTCTGTTCGTTCATGCTCAATGCGCAAGCGCATCTGCTCAATCACTTTGGTGTTTTTGCCACGCAGGCTGTCGAGTTCTTGTTGCTGCTCCACCAATTCACGCAAGCGGGTTTGTATGTGCCGGTTCACATCACCCCGCAATTCGCCCAAGCCTTGGGCCACTGTGCCCAACAAAATTTCCCTGCGTTTGGACAGCACGTCCTCGGCCAGCGCCTTTTCCAAATCGGGCAAACGGCTCACCGCCAGCAAATCGGCATCGTTGCGCACTTTGGCCAGCAACCCCTTCTGGGCCGAAACCGCAATCACATGCTCGGGCGACAAACCCAGCACCTGGGCCGAACTCGCCCTCTGCCTTTGGATCTGCCCTTCTATGTATTCGGGCGTGCTCAGGTCGTCCCACAAGGTGTCAATTTTGTTGAGCACCACCAGCCTCGAATCCTGCTGTTGTGCCGCAGGTGCCAAGTGCTCGCGCCAAATTGCCAGATCGGACTTGCTCACGCCCGCATCGGCTGCCAATATGAACACAATCGCATGCGCTTGGGGCAACAAACTCACCGTCAGCTCGGGCTCTGCACCAATCGCATTCAAGCCCGGCGTGTCCAAAATCACCAAGCCTTGCTTGAGCAAGGGATGCGCCATATTGATCAGCGCATGCCGCCATTGGGGCACTTCCACCGAACCATCGGGGCCTGGCATGGGGTTGTCTTCGGGCAGGTCGTCGTGCCAAAACCCCAAAGCACGCGCTTGGTCCAGGCTGACGCGTCTGACCTCTGCCACCTTTTCAATGGCCTGCGCCAGTTGGGCGGGATCGTTCACGTCCAGGTCAATCCGCTCCCATTTTTCGGGGGCACTGCGCCACTCCAGCAATGACTGGGGCTGCAAGCGGGTGTCTATCGGCAGCAAGCGCAAACAAGGTGGCAAGTCTGCGTCGTAACCCAGTTCGGTGGGGCACATGGTGGTGCGCCCTGCGCTGGCCGGCATGATGCGGCGGCCGTAGCCCGCAAAAAACACAGCATTGATCAGTTCGGACTTGCCACGCGAAAACTCGGCCACGAAGGCCACCATCACCTTGTCGGTTTTGATCATGGCATGCAGCTGCTCCAGCCGCTCTTGCACACCGGCGTCAAGCAACTCGCGCTGAGCCAGCCATTCGGCCAAGGTTTTGAGGCGTTGGGCTTGCTCCCTGCGCCAACTGCTGTGCTCGTCAAGTTCCTGGTTAAACGTCATGTGACCCCCGCTTTACGCTACCCAAAGTGATCGATCCAATATAGCACCCCATTCGGTCCAACAAAAAACAAACCGCAGCTTTTGTGCTGCCAATTGCTGCTACCGTTTTTGGCACACAGGGCAATAAAAGGTCGACCGCTGCCCCTGTCGCAACATGGCAACCTTGGCGTGGCAAACCCTGCACGGTTGACCCGCCCGGTCGTACACCATGGCCGCCAATTGGAAGTGCCCGCTTTCGCCTTGGGCATTTGAGAAATTCCGCAGAGTGCTCCCCCCCTGCTCCAGCGCCCGCCCCAAAACCTCGCGTATGGCCGCGTGCAAGGCAAGCGCCCGAGGTTTGCTCAACAGCCGGGCCTGCGTGGTCGGGCGGATACGCGCCAAGAACAAGGCCTCCGACGCGTAAATATTGCCCACCCCCACCACCACATAGCCCGCCAACAACACCAGTTTGATGCTGGATTTGCGCTGGCGCAGCGCTTGCCAGAACAAGAGGGCGTCGAAATCGTCCGTCAGGGGCTCCGCCCCCAAACCACCCAGCAGCTTTTGCGCAACAGGCGCGTCCTGCCCGCTTGCCCAAACAGCGGCTCCAAAACGGCGTGGATCGTGCAAGCGCAAGGTACCCAAAGTCGTTACCAAGTCGAAATGATCGTGCTTGCCCGCTGGCGGGAGTGCTTGGGCAAATTGCAAACTGCCCGACATGCCCAGGTGCAACAACAGCAGCCCGCCAGACAGGTCCGCCAGCAAATACTTGCCGCGGCGGCGAACGCCCAACACCGTCTGCCCCACCAAGGTTTGCGGCTCCACCCCAAAAGGCCACCGCAAGGGCTTGCCCAGCTTCACGGACAGCACTTGTGCATTTGCAATTTGGTCGGCAAAGCTCTGCCGCGTCACTTCCACTTCGGGCAATTCTGGCATGTGAAATTCGGTTTAAGGTGGGACGAGGCAGCTTTTCGCGCGCATCGACCATCCATTATCATGGCCGCATGAACCCGGACCTCAGAGCAGCAAAACCCTCCCTTCGCGCACTGGCATGTGCTGGGGCCCTGTGCTGGCTGGCCGGGCCTGCCTGGGCTCAACCCAGCGGTCCCTCTGCACTCTCGGCCGAATTGTTTTACCAAACCCTGCTCGGCGAAATGCAAGACCAGGCAGGCGAACCTGGCTCAGCCTATTCTTTGCTGCTGGACGTTGCACGCAAAACACAGGACAACGCGCTTTTCAAACGGGCCACCGAAATCGCCCTGCGCGCCAGATCGGGCGAATCGGCCCTGGTAGCGGCGCAAGCCTGGGCACTGGCTCAACCCCAAAATGCCGAGGCGCACCGTTATGTTTTGCAAATACTGCTGGGGCTCAACCGGGTTCAAGACGCTGGCAAAACGCTGGACCAACTCATCCGGACCACGCCTAGCGCCGAACGCCTTGTGCTGATTGAACTGCTGCCGCAAATGCTGGCCCGGGGCAGCGACCGGTCTGCAGCCCTGGCGGCGGCCGAACCCAGCTTGCGCCAGGCAACCCAGGACCCCCTGCTGGCAGCGTCAGCCTGGACCAGCCTCGGGCGCCTCCAGTGGGCCAATCAGCAGGGGCAAGCCGCCCTGGCGTCGTGCCAACAAGCTTTTGCCAGCGCGCCCAGCCACGCATCCGTTGCATTGCTGGCGCTGGAGCTCATGGAACGGGCCGTGCCAGGGGCCGCTGAGCTGGTGGAACGCTACCTCAGCGTCGCAGAAAATGTCAGCACAACGTTCAAACTGGCCCATATCAGGGTACTGCTGGACAACCAGCGCCTGCAGGCCTCGCTCAAGCACCTGACCCCGCTGTTGCAATTGCCCGACGCCCCGGCAGAGACCTGGTTTTTACAAGGGCAGTTGCTTCAAGCCCTGCGCCAGTGGAGTGCCGCAGAATCCGCCTACTTGAAGTACCTGAACGAGGCCCAGACGCCCGCCCGCGAGAGCCCCTTGGCCAGTCCTTCGCAAGCCAACTTGCAGTTGGCATCCATCGCAGAAAAGCAAGGGCACTTTGACAAAGCCCTGGCCTGGCTTGACAAGGTAGAAGGTGACGAATCCCTGACCGCCGCTTTGATGCGCCGGGCTTCGCTGCTGGCCAACCAAGGAAGGCTGGAAGAAGGCTTGGCCCTGTTGCGCCAGCAACCCGAGCGCAACCCGGGGGAACTGCGTCGCAAATTGCGCAGCGAAGCGCAGCTGCTGCGCGACCTGGGCCAATATGAGCGGGCATTGGAGGCCTACGCCAGGGCTGCCGAGCGTTTCCCTGAAGACCCCGACCTGCCTTACGAGCAAGCTGTGGTCGCCGAAAAAGCCGGTCGGTTTGCTGAAACCGAACGACTGCTGCGCGGCGTCATCGCTCAGCACCCCAACTTGCCCCACGCCTACAACGCCTTGGGCTACGCCTTGGCCGACCGCAACGAACGCTTGGCCGAAGCCAAAGCCTTGATCCAAAGCGCCGTCGAAAGAGCGCCCAACGATGCCTTCATTCAAGACAGTTTGGGCTGGGTCGAATTCCGGCTCGGCAACACCCCCCAAGCTCTGAAGGTTCTGGAGCAGGCCTACCGGCAGCAACCCGACACCGAAATTGCAGCCCACCTGGGCGAAGTGCATTGGGCCTTGGGCAACCGCGACGCTGCCATGAAAATTTGGCAAGAGGGCCTGTTGCTCAATCCCGAAAACGACACGCTTCGCAACACCATCAAACGTTTGGGCGTGCAGCCATGAGGGCACAGGCCGCGCTTTGGCCGCGGCTCGTCATCTGGTCGGTCTCCCTTGCAGCAGCCCTCTGGCTTGCAGGATGCGCCCATCCCCCCAAGGTCAACACACTGGGGGCGAGTCAAGTATGGACTGGACGAATCGCCATCACAGTGGACAGCGCGCCGGTGCAACGCTGGAATGCGGGTTTCGAGCTGCAAGGCACGCAAAACACAGGGGTTCTGCACCTGTTTTCGCCGTTGGGTCAAACCGTCGCCAGCGCGCAATGGAACCCCCTTGGCGCCCGGCTCCAGCAAAACAACACGCAGCGCGACTACGCCCACATGACCGAGCTCACAGAAACCCTGGTGGGCGCGGCCCTGCCACTCGACAACTTGTTCGACTGGCTGCAAGGCAAACCCACCCCCGCCGACGGTTGGACGGTGGACACCTCTGGGTATGCAAAAGGCCGCATTCAGGCAGAACGCCTGACCCCTTTGCCCGCAGTGCAACTCCGTTTGGTGCTTGACACCCCATGAAACACCCGCCCATAAAGCAATTGCTGGACGTGCCGGCGCCAGCCAAAATCAACCTGTTTTTGCACATTGTGGGCCGCCGGGCTGATGGCTACCACTTGCTTCAATCTGCGTTTGCATTGGTGAACTGGGCCGACACACTGCATTTTGAGAACCGACCCGACGGGCGCATTCAAAGGCACGATGCTCGGCAAGGCAGCGCTTTGCCCCCCGAAGACTTGGTGGTTCGAGCAGCAAAACTGCTGCAAGCCGCCACGCATTGCCCCTTTGGGGTGGATATCACCCTGGACAAGCAGTTGCCTCTTGAAGCTGGGCTGGGCGGTGGCTCCAGCGACGCTGCTTCTTGCTTGCTGGCACTGAACCAGCTCTGGGGTTTGCATTTGCCCTTGCAAACCTTGCTCCCCCTGGCCGCTCAGCTGGGTGCGGACGTGCCATTTTTCGTGGGCGGCCATAGCGCCTGGGTTGAGGGCATTGGAGAGAAGCTGACCCCCATCACTTTGCCAGAGTCGCCGATTCTGGTTGTCAAACCCCCGAGCGGCGCCTCCACGCCCGCCATCTTCAGGCACCCCGATTTACAACGAGACCAAAAACCAGCTACAATAGAAGACTTGTTTGAAAGCGGCGGTTCAGTTTTTGAGTTTGGTCAAAACGCCTTGCAACCTGTGGCTTCAAGTATGTGTGCCGATATTGAAGTTGGCCTGGCTTGGATGCACAGACAGGGATTGCAGGGTCGAATGACCGGTTCCGGAACCGCGCTGTTTGCCGCCTGTGCTGAGGCGCTTGATTGCACGCCGTTGCAAGAAAAGTTGCCAAAGGGTTGGGTCAGCAAAGCATGCAAGATTTTGAACGTGCATCCCCTGATTGGGTGGCGATAAAGGTTACAATACCGGTCGTTGTTCAGGCAGGTTGGACACAGCTACATAACGGTGTGCTGCTTTAAGGCAGTAAACCAGTGTAGGGGAGTCGCCAAGTTGGTCAAGGCACCGGATTTTGATTCCGGCATGCGAGGGTTCGAGTCCTTCCTCCCCTGCCAAATTTATTTTTGAGAGCAAAACTACACCGTGCGGCCTACCAAGGCCGCAACCTTTTTGTTCCGTTCATTTCAGCGCCGGACCCACCATGCAAGAAACATCCTCAGTGCAATCGCCGGACTTCATGCTTTTCACGGGCAACGCCAACCCGGTGCTGGCTGCTGAAATTGCAGCGCACCTTGGCACCCAACTGGGCGCGGCCAACGTTGGGCGCTTCTCGGACGGCGAAGTCACGGTGGAAATCACGCAAAACGTGCGTGCGCGCCATGTTTTTGTCATACAGTCCACCTGCGCACCCACCAACGAAAACTTGATGGAGTTGATCATCATGGTGGATGCGCTCAAACGCGCCTCTGCCGAGAGCATCTCCGCCATCATCCCCTACTTTGGCTACGCCCGCCAAGACCGCCGTCCGCGTTCCAGCCGGGTGCCCATCACCGCAAAAGTGGTGGCCAACATGTTGCAAGCGGTCGGTGTGAGCCGTGTCCTCACCATGGACTTGCATGCCGACCAAATCCAGGGTTTTTTCGACATTCCGGTGGACAACATCTACGCGTCCCCGGTTTTGTTGGGCGATTTGCGGGCCAAAAACTACCCCGATTTGCTGGTGGTGTCCCCCGACGTGGGCGGTGTGGTGCGCGCCCGTGCGCTGGCCAAACAGCTCAACTGCGACATGGCCATCATCGACAAGCGCCGCCCCAAGGCCAATGTGTCGGAAGTGATGCACGTGATTGGCGACATCGAAGGCCGCAACTGCGTGATCATGGACGACATGATTGACACCGCCGGCACGCTGGTCAAAGCCGCTGAAGTGTTGAAAGAGCGTGGTGCCAAGCACGTGTACGCCTATTGCACGCACCCTATTTTCTCGGGTCCGGCCATTGAACGCATTTCCAAAGGCAATGCGCTTGATGAGGTGGTGGTGACCAACACCATTCCTTTGAGCCAAGCGGCTCAGGCCTGCTCGAAAATACGCCAGCTCTCTGTAGCGCCGCTGATGGGTGAAACCATCGCGCGGATTGCCAGCGGTGAGTCGGTGATGAGTTTGTTCGCGGAATAAGCCGCAACAAAATGTGGCATCCCCATGGGGTTGCCTTTTTGAAACTGGGGCCGTTTGGTCGCGAACAGCCCCCATTTGGAGTTAGACATGCAATTTACCGCTTTTGAGCGCGCCAAGCAGGGCACGGGTGCGAGCCGCCGCCTGCGCAACACCGGCCGCACCCCCGGCATCGTGTTCGGTGGCAACACCGACGCCGCTACCATTGAACTGGACCACAACGCTCTGTGGTTTGCCTTGCAGAAAGAAACGTTCCACGCTTCTATTCTGGAAATGGAACTCAATGGTCAACACCAAAAAGTGATTCTGCGCGATGTGCAGTACCACCCCTTCAAACCGCTGGTCCTTCACGTTGACTTCCAGCGCGTGGACGAAAAAACCCGCCTGCACAAAAAAGTGCCCCTGCACTTCATTAATGCAGAAACATCGCCAGCCGTCAAGAACGACAAGTGCGTGGTCAACCACATCGTCACCGAAATCGAAATCGAGTGCTTGGCTGTTCAGCTGCCCGAGTTCATTGCTGTGGACCTGGGCCAGGCCGTCAAGGGCCAAAGCCTGCACGCCAACGACATTCAATTGCCTGCTGGCGTGAAGATCGTGACCCACGGCAAACCCAACCCCACCATCGTGACCTTGGTCGAGCCGGTGGAAGAAGTGATTGCCGCGCCTGTGGCTTCTGCTGCCGACGACAAAAAAGGCAAGAAGAAGAAGTAATTCGGCCACGGCCAGAATGCTTGAAAGGCTCGCTTCGGCGGGCCTTTTTTACGAGTTTCCCGCTCTGCGCCGAACAACCTTGCACACTTGCGCTACGCTACCCCCATGATCAAACTGCTGGTGGGCCTGGGCAACCCCGGGCCGGAATACGAAGACACCCGACACAACGCCGGTTTTTGGTGGCTGGAAGCGGTGGCCCGGGAATTGAAAGTGCACATGCAACCCGAACGCAGCTACTTTGGAGTGGCCGCGCGTGCCACCTTCGAAGGCAAGCCGGTTTGGTTGCTCGAACCCATGACTTACATGAACCGCTCTGGTCAATCGGTAGCGGCGTTGGCCAGGTTTTTCAAAATTGCGCCCGAAGAGGTGCTGGTGGCCCACGACGAACTTGACTTGCCACCGGGCGAAACCAAACTCAAAAAAGGCGGCGGGCATGCTGGCCACAACGGCCTGCGCGACATCCATGCGCAGTTGGGCAGCAGCGACTATTGGCGTCTGCGCATAGGCATTGGGCATCCGGGCGACAAAAGCGAGGTGGCCCACTGGGTGCTGAAAAAACCCGCACCCGACCAGCGAGAAGCCATCCACACGGGTTTGGAAAGGGCCCTCAAAGCCCTGCCCGATCTGCTGGCCGACCGCATGGACAAAGCCACCGTGCTGATCCACACCAGCAAACCCCCTCGACCCAAACCAGCCAGGCCGGTAGCCTCACCACTTTGAAGATTGACCGGATTCGCCCCGAACACGCCGTCAAGAAGGCGCAGGCGCGTTTTGCAAGCGCTGGTATTTTTGCCAGAGTGTTTCCTGGGTCTCGGTATGCTCTGGGTTGATCGGTATACATTCCACAGGGCACACCTGAACGCACTGCGGTTCGTCAAAATGGCCCACGCATTCGGTGCATTTATGGGGGTCGATCAGGTAGTAATCTGGACCCATCGAAATGGCTTGGTTGGGGCATTCGGGTTCGCACACATCGCAGTTGATGCATTCGGCGGTGATCATCAGTGCCATGCTGCGCCTTTCAATGCACCACGTTGCCGCTGGCGGGGCGCAACTGGGCGGCCACACCGGCGCTGACCATTTGTGACACGTCCCCCCCCAGCTTGGAAATTTCACGGACCAGCGTGCTGGAAATGCACTGCAACTGCGCCTGTGGCAACAGGAACACCGTTTCCACCGTGGGCAGGAGTTTGCGGTTCATGGCAGCCATTTGGGCTTCGTAATCAAAGTCGGCCACGTTGCGTATACCGCGCACCACCGCCTGCGCCGCGTGTTCGCGGCAAAAGTCCATGATCAGCCCTTCAAACGGCAACACCCGCACCTGGGGGCATGTCCGCATGGCGTCGGCCACCATGGCCATGCGTTGAGCCAATGAAAATTGGGTTTTTTTGTGGTGCGCCACCGCCACCGCCACAATCAGTTCATCAAACAAGCCAGCCGCACGCTGGATCACGTCTTCATGGCCCAGGGTGATGGGGTCGAAGGTGCCACTGTACACACCCACCCGGCGCACGCGCATAGACTGTGTGGCTGTGGCAGCAAGGGGGGCGGGGTCTGACGCTTTCATAGCGGTGATTATCCGCCTTGGTTGCCCGCGCGTTGCAACAAGTGGTAATGCACTTGGCCCGCTCGGCCATTTTTTACGCACTCAAGCCCCAAGGGGGCCAAATCGTCGTCGGTCCAGAATCGGGGGGCTTCCAAGTAAACCACGCCTGCGGGCGCCAACAAAGCCAGCGCTGCTGCCAGGGCCTGGCGAAACAGCGGCTCGTTGTTTGGAGTTGCCATTTTCGCGGCCAACGGCACGAAAGGCGGGTCCAGAAACACCACATCCCAAACGCCCAGCGGCAAGGACTGCATGCCACGCAAGGCTTCGGTTGCATCCACGGTGACTGTACTGGCGCCCAGGCGCTGGGCGTTGGTGCGCATGCTTTGCACCAAGGCACGGTCTTGTTCAAACAAGCGCACCTGGGCCGCACCGCGGGATGCGGCCTCGAAACCCAATGCCCCCGTGCCCGCAAAAGCGTCCACACAGCGCAAACCGGTCAAGTCTTGCCCCAACCAGTTGAACAGGGTTTCGCGCACACGGTCAGGGGTGGGTCGCAAACCCGGCACTGCGGACACAGGCAATTTGCTGCGCTTCCATTGCCCGCCAATGATGCGTACTTCGCCCGCGGGTTTCATGGTTTGCCCCCCACCACCACAGTGACCAAACGGTTGGGCTGCAGCACCCGCCCAAACGCCTGAACCACTTGCCCAACCGTGACTTGGCGGACCCGCTGGGCCCAGGTGTCCAGGTAATTCAACGGCAGGTTGTTCCAAGCCATGGAGGCCACGTTGTCCAGCAATTTGCGGTTGCTGTCTATGCGCAGCGCAAAACCGTTGATCAAAGCGTTTTTGGCGGTGTCCAGTTCCGTCTCTGTTGGGCCCTGCAACACAAATTTCTGCAACTCGTCGTGTATCAACTGCACCGCTTGTTCGGCCTGGTCGGGCCGGGTTTGCATGCCCACGGTGAATGCTGCGGCGTGGCGGGCTGGCGAGAAATAGCTGTAAACCCCGTAGGTGAGTCCGCGTTTTTCACGGATTTCCTGCATCAAGCGCGAGGCAAACCCACCCCCGCCAAGAATGTGGTTGCCCACCGTCAAGGCAAAGTAGTCGGGGTCGTCTCGTTTGATGCCCGGCTGGCCCACCAAGACCTGCGCCTGAGCCGCCTCGAAGTTCTGTTTGATGGGCATTGGCTTGGACAAGGGCTGTACCTCTGGCAGCACTGGCAAAGGTTTGCAACCGTGCGCTTGCCAGCCCTTCAACAACTGGGCCACCACCCCGTTGGCCTGATCTCGGTCCACAGCACCGACCAGCGTCACGCGGGCCTGGCATGTTTGCGCATGGGTGCGATAGAAGGCTTGCATGTCGGAAGCATGCAAGTTGGACCAAGTGGTGGGCGTGGCCTCGAAACCATAAGGGTGGCCACCGTAAACAGCTTGGGCAAAAAGCCGCTCGGCCAAGGTTTCAGGCAGGGTTTGAGCGTCCTGCCAGGCAGCGACCAGCCGAGATCGCTCCCGCTGCCAAACAGCTTGGGGCCAAGCCGGCGCGGCCAACTGTTGCTGCGCCAAGGCCAACACCTGTGGCAACACTTCGGGGTCGGTGAGTGTGCGCAACTGGATACTGAGCCGGTCAGAGGTGGCCGCAACTTGGAACTGCGCGCCCAAGTCCACCCAGGCTTCGGTCAATTGGTTTTCATCCAAGGCGGGGCGGTTTTGGTAAGCCAAGCTGCCCTTTTGAAGCAACAGGGCGGTGGCCTGGGCCAAACCGGCTTGGGCGGCGGGTTCACGGCGGGCGCCACCGTCCACATCAATTTGCACGTCCACCATGGGCAGGGTGTCGTCTTGCACCCAATAAACTTGGGCCCCATTGGCATGCGCCCACTGCTGAATGGCCGGAGCGGCATGGGCTTCAGCGCCAAAAAGCAGCCCACACAAAGCAGCCAAAACGGCACACATACGGTATTGGGCGGTCATGGTGCCACCTCCGGGAGCAACAAACCTGCGGTCATCTGGTCGTCTTTGAAGTAACGGGCCGCCACGCTGCGCACCTGCTCGGGCGTAACCGCCTTGAGGCGCTGCAGCAAACGCTGGCGGCCTTCTGGGGGCCAGCCATGAACCCACAGTTGACCCAGCTCTTGGGCTTGCCCCATTTGAGAGTCAAGTTTGAAGACTTCGGTGGCGGTCCATTGGTTCTTGACACGTTTGAGCTCGGCATCGGAGACCCCTTGTGTGGCCACCCGCTGAATTTCAGTTTTCAAGGCGGCTTCCAATGCTTCGGGCGCAACACCTACGGCCGGCGTGGCTGACAAAGTGAACAACTGGGGGCCCCGCGCCATTACCGCAAACGACGCATCAACGCTGTCGGCCAGGCGCTGCTGTTGCACCAAAGATTGAGACAAACGCGCTGCACTGTGCCCGTCGAGCACATTGGCCAGGAGCAGCAGAGCCAGGGCGTCTCGGGCGGCGGGGCTGTCATCGTCTGGACCGTTCAAGCGCGGTGCACGGTAGCCCAAAACAAGCAAAGGCTGCGTGACCCGCGCCTTGAATTCCATGCGCCGCACCCCGGTTTGTACCGGCTCGGTTTGAGGCTTGCGCGCAGGCACGGCCCTGTTGGGCAACTGCCCGTAGTAGCGCTCTGCCCATTGACGCACCTGCGCCAAGTCCACATCGCCCACCACCACCACGGCCGCGTTGGCAGGAACGTACCAACGCTGGTAAAAGTCGCGGGCATCACCGGGGGTCATGGCCTCCAGGTCGCTCATCCAACCAATCACCGGGCGGCGGTAAGAGTGGGCCATCCAAGCCGTGGCTCTGTAAGCCTCAAACAGGCGGGCCTGGGGCGAGTCTTCCACACGTTGTCGGCGTTCTTCCTTGATGACTTCAATTTCGCGTTTGAACGCGTCGTCAGGCCATTGGTTGTTGGCAAACCGATCTGCCTCCAGGCGCATCACTTCTTCCAGGCGCTGGGCTGGCACCTGTTGGTGGTATGCCGTCATGTCGTAGCTGGTAAAAGCGTTGTCACGCCCACCCAACGCGGCCACGCGCCGGGAAAACTCCCCCTCAGGCACAGTGGGTGTGCCTTTGAACAACATGTGCTCCAGCACGTGGGCCACACCCGAAGTGCCGTCCACTTCGTCCATGGACCCAACCCGCACCCAGAGCATATGCACCGCGGTGGGTGCCCGCCGGTCGGGTTTGACGATCAAAGTCATGCCGTTGGACAAGGTGGTTTGCAAAATACCTTCCGCCGGACCGGCAGCGGCCACCTGGCTGGCCAAGCCCAGGCACACAGTCAGCAACCCACACAACCCGGTGCTGAACAGGCGCTGGGACCGGGCCAAATCGGTTGCAAAAACAACAAAAGACAAAAGGTGCTTGGGTTTCATAGAATTCCCTTGATTCTAGAAAAACACAAATGTTCAGCTTCATCAAGAAAAAATTCTTTTCCGCATCTGCTGCTGCCCCCGTGGATGAGGCCTCGGCCACCCCGGTCAGCGTGCAAACCCCGCCCCCAGAGGTGGCCGCGCCCAGCGCAGGCCGGGCGGGCTGGTTGACCCGCTTGACCCAGGGCCTGCGCAAAACCAGTTCCAGCATTGCCAGCGTGTTCACTGGCACCCAAATTGACGACGCCCTGTACGAAGAATTGGAAACCGCCCTGCTGATGGCAGACGCGGGAACCCAAGCCACCCAGTTTTTGCTGGACGACCTGAAACAACGTGTGAAAGCCAGCAAAGCCACCGTGCCCAGCGAGGTCAAATCCCTGCTGGTGGAGTCGATCACGGAGCTGCTGAGCCCATTGCAAAAGGCTTTGGCCATAGGGGGCCAGACAGACGGCCCCACAGTGATGATGGTGGCTGGCGTAAACGGTGCGGGCAAAACCACCACCATAGGCAAACTCACTTGGCACATGGCCGGTGCGGGTGCCAGCGTGCTGCTGGCAGCGGCCGACACCTTCCGTGCGGCGGCGCGCGAGCAATTGAATGTGTGGGCCAACCGCAACACGGTCGATATTGTGAGCCAGGAAGGTGGCGACCCAGCAGCCGTTGCGTACGACGCAGTGAGCGCTGGCAAAGCCCGTGGCAAAGACGTGGTGATTGTGGACACAGCCGGACGCCTGCCCACCCAGCTGCACCTGATGGAAGAGCTGAAAAAAATCAAACGCGTGGTACAAAAGGCCGATGCCAGCGCGCCACACGAAGTTTTGTTGGTAATAGACGGCAACACCGGCCAAAACGCCCTGATGCAGGTGAAGGCCTTTGACAACGCCCTGACCCTGACCGGTCTGGTGGTGACCAAGTTGGACGGCACCGCCAAGGGCGGCGTGCTGGCTGCAATTGCCATTTGGGCACGCGAGCAAAAACGCGATGTGCCGGTCTACTTTGTTGGCGTAGGTGAAAAACTCGAAGACCTGGAAACCTTTGATGCGCGCGAGTTCGCCCAAGCCCTGTTGCAATAAGCGGCCGGCCCTTGCGGCGCGAAAAACAAGGGTTATCACTGTAAGGCTCTGCTGTTTTTTGGCTTTATGATTAACGCATCACTTATATTTACATGTTCTGATTTTTGCTCGGCGCCCATTGCGTCATGTGTGTTGACCTCGTAGACGAAGGAGACGATAAATGAGGGTTGCTCTCAAGTACATGGCCGCCGGCGCGCTCGGCTTGGCGGCGTTGGGCGCTCAAGCCCAGGTTTCGCAAATCAAGGTGTGGGCGGCGGCTTGCGCCAATTGCCACGGCACCGACGGACGCGCTCAGCCCGGCATGGAATCGCTGGCGGGAAAAGATGCCGCTGAAATGACGCAAAAATTGCTGGACTTCAAGTCGGGCCGCAAACCCGCAACCATCATGCACCAGCTCTCCAAAGGCTATTCAGACGAGCAGTTGAAAGACATTGCAGCCTACTTCGCCGCCCAAAAGAAATAAGGAGCCCCGAGATGAAACGTCGTCAATTTGTACAAACGGTGGCCGCTGGCTCTGCGCTGGGTTCCTTGGGTTTTATGAGCGGTTGTGCCACGGTGGGTGGCGGCAGCGGCCCCCATGTGGTGGTGGTGGGCGGCGGTTACGCGGGTGCCACGGCAGCCAAGTACACCCGCATGTTCTCTGAAGGCAAGGTGCGTGTCACTTTGATCGAGCCCAACCCGGCCTTTGTGTCCTGCCCCATTTCCAACCTGGTGATTCAGGGCAGCAAAACGCTGGCCGACATCACCACCCCGTACGACAATCTGGAGAAGCGCCACGGCGTGAAGCTGGTGCGCGACATGGTGGCCAGCATCGACCCGGAAAAACGGGTGGTCAAACTGGCCAGCGGCGGCGAAGTGGCCTATGACCGCCTGATTGTGTCGCCCGGTGTGGACTTTATGTGGGAAACACTGCCCGGCATGGCCAAAGACGGCGCCAAAGACAAGGTGCTGCACGCCTGGAAAGCCGGTGCCCAAACCGTGGCGCTGCGCAAGCAGCTCGAAGCCATGCCCGACGGCGGCACCTATGCGCTGAGCATTCCGCTGGCACCCTACCGCTGCCCGCCCGGCCCCTACGAGCGCGCCTGCATGGTGGCCAACTACTTCAAAAAGGCCAAGCCCAAGAGCAAGGTCGTCATTTTCGACGCCAACGACGACATCCAGTCCAAAAAGGCGCTGTTCATGAAGGCCTGGAAAGACCACTACGACGGCATGATCGAGTACCGCCCCAAACACGCGGTCACCGACGTGGACGCCGCCACCAACACCCTGAAGTTTGAATTCAACGACGACTTCAAGGCCAGCGTGGCCAACGTGGTACCCAGCATGCGCGCCGGTGACATTGCCGTGAAAACCGGGCTGGCCACCGCCAACAAGCGTTGGTGCGATGTGGATTTTCTGACCTTCGAGTCCAAAGCCCATAAAAACATCCATGTGCTGGGCGATTCGATCCAGATTGCACCGGCCATGCCCAAGTCGGGCCACATGGCCAACCAGCACGGCAAAACCTGTGCGGCGGCCGTGGTGTCGCTGTTGATGGGCAAAGAACCGCCTGCCTTGCCCATTTACGCCAACACCTGCTACAGCTTTGTAACCGACGAAGACGTGGTGCACGTCTCCAGCGTGCACCGCTACGACGCCGAAAAGAAGACCATGCTGACCGTGCCGGGGTCAGGTGGTGTTTCGGTGGCGGCCAGCGAACTGGAAGGCCGCTACGCCTTGGCCTGGGCCAAGAACATTTGGGCCGACACACTGGCTTGATGCACAAAGGATGGCCGCTGTCGCTGCACAAGCGCCAGCGGCTTTTTTGTGGCGCTTGAACTGCCCGGAGTTGAAATGTTGTTGAACCTGAAAAAAAGCAGCCGGACCTACCGTGTTTTGGCAATGCTGACCGCCACTGTTGTTTTGAGCGGCAACGCCTTGGCACAAGCCGATGAGGCCCGGGCCAAAAAATTGGCAGGCGGTTCGTGCTTTCTGTGTCACGGCATGCAGGGCGAGTCCAGCAGCGAGGTCTTCCCAAAACTGGCCGGGCAACATGCCGACTACATTGCCAAGCAGCTGGGAGCGTTCAAATCTGGACAACGCAAAAGCACAGCCATGGCCGACATGGTGGCCAAGTTGACGCCGGATGAAATGTTGGCGCTGGGCAAGTACTACGAAAAAATGCCCTTGGTCAAGCTCGCCCCCAAGGAGCCGCAACTTGCCGCCATGGGGCAATATATTTACCAAAACGGCAACAAATTCAGCGGCGTGCCCGCCTGTGTGTCATGCCACGGTGCCGAAGCAGACGGCGCAGCGCATCTGCCCCGTTTGGGTGGGCAATTTGCGGGTTATGTCCACACCCAGCTCAAACAATTTGGCAAGCGCGAACGCACCAACGACAACGCGGTGATGCATTCAATTGCCAGTCAAATGACCGAACTGGAAATGGCAGCGGTGGCCGAATACCTGAGCGGCAAGTAAACCCGGGGGCTCAGTGCCCCACCTGGAATTTGGCGTGGATGCGGCGGGTGGTGCTCCACACCCCCCACAACACCACCGGTATCAGCGCACCTGCGGCCATTTCGGGGTGTACCGGCACACCCAGCGACTTGAGGGCTTTGGCGCCGTAAAGCAACAAGCTGACCACGTAATATGAAATGGCCGCGATCGACAGGCCTTCCACGGTGGACTGCAGGCGCAGCTGCAACTCTTGCCCTTTGGTGAGCTTTTCCAGCAGCAGCTGGTTTTGGCCCTCGGTGGCAATGTCCACCCGGGTGCGCAGCAACGCACTGGTGCGCGCCACCCGTTCCGACAACGAAGCCAGCCTCTGCGCTGTGGAGGCCACAGTGGCCATGGCCGGCGACAACCGGCGGCGCATGAATTCCCCCAAAGTTTGGGTGCCTGGGATGGCGGTTTCACGCAATTCGGCAATCCGCTGCTGCACCAAAGCATCGTAGGCTTTGGTGGCCGAGAATCGAAACGTGTGTTCAGCCGTGGCGCGTTCAACCCGGGCAGCCAGGGCAATCAATCGGTCAAGCAAGTCTTGTTCGCGTGTGGTTTTGCTCTCCAGCGAAGCGGTGATTTCTGCCAACTCCGATTCAAGACTGGCCAACACCGGGCCCAGCGACTTGGCCACGGGCAAACCGCGCAAAGCCATCAGGCGGTAGGTTTCCAACTCCATCAAGCGCATGGAAATGCGGCCAGCACGGGTTTGGCTGGTACCGGGCGGCGCCATGACCAACATCCGCTCAAACCCGTCGGCGCCGATCTGGAAATCCGTGATCACCCAAGAATGCCCTGCCCCCATTTGCGATGCCACCAAGGTGCGGCGTCCAAACCAGTGGAGGCCCTGCGCCATGGCTTGTGCCTGGTCGGACAAGTCGGCCTCTGCCAGCACCAATTGCACCGCCGCCACGGTGCGACCCGGCAGGGTTCTCAGCCAATCAGGTGGCACCACCAACTGGCTCAACAACTCGGGTTGCGAAGCGTCCAAACCGGCATGGGCAGGCAAGGGCTGCACGATGGAATAACGCGTGAATTCGGTGTGCCTTTCCCACTTCACCGTGTGGTCGGCAAAACGCATGCGCAAAAAATGAGCGCTCAACTCTTCCAAACGCAGGCTGGCCTGCCCAGGCAATTGGCACAAATGCCGCCACTCGTCCTCGCGCGAGACACCTTCGTTCAGCACCGCCACATAAGTCACCAACGCGGGCAAGCGGATGCGTGCGGGTGGGCGCGCATGCACCTCGTTGTGCAGGGCCACGCGCTGATCGTCGTCAGGGGGCAGCATGCGGGCGTTGGGCGCGGGCCGGGACGTGGTGTTGGACTGAATCATGGTGTTGCAATTAACTCCAAGGAGTATTATCAGCGGACGCTGCCGGCACTGCGGTGCCAGCGCTGCATCCCACACTTTGAAACATTGTCGTACATGCACACGCCCTCCCGATTGCAACAATGGCTGCCTTTTCTGCATTGGGGGCGGCACTACAGCCGTGAATTGCTGGGCGCCGATTTGGTGGCCGCTTCGGTGGTGACCCTGATGCTGATTCCGCAGAGCCTGGCCTACGCCCTGCTGGCGGGCCTGCCGCCCCAGACCGGCCTGTACGCGAGCATGGCCCCGCTGGTGTTGTACGCCTTGGCAGGCAGCAGCAGCACCCTGGCGGTGGGGCCCGCGGCCGTGACTTCGCTGATGACCGCAACTGCCATCGCTGCCGTGGCAGGCCCTGACGACGGCAGCTTGCAGCTGCAAGCCGCGTTGTGGCTGGCATTGTTGAGTGGTTCGATGATGTTGCTGATGGGTGCTTTGCGCTTGGGCTTTGTCGCGCATTTTCTGAGCCACCCCGTGATTTCAGGCTTTGTTTCGGCCTCGGGCCTGTTAATCGCAGCCAGTCAGTTCAAGCACCTGGTGGGCATATCGGCCCATGGGGACACACTGGTCGGTTTGCTGCCCCAGTTGTTCAAGCAACTGCCCAGCATGCACGGCCCCTCTTTGGCCATGGGTTTGGCGGCGCTGACCCTTTTGGTGCTGGCCCGAAGAAATGCCAAGCCGTTGCTGCTGCGCGGGGGTTTGTCGGCATTTTGGGCAGACTTGGTAGCCAA
>JBDKEX010000092.1:0-13485 GCA_039798985.1 Pseudomonadota bacterium
AGCCGCGACTTCGCCCCGCTGGCTCATCAGCGCCACTTCGGCGTTCATGGCGGCACTGGTGCGCAGGGCCACAAACAGCGCCACACCCAAGGGCACCGCTTCCAGCGAAACCAGGCGCAGCACCAGTTCGCCACCCGCCAATTGCAGGCCAAAGGGCTGGGCCACTTGGGCCACCATGTGGGCCACCAAACCCGTGAACGCCCCCGAAAAAACAGCAATGCCCCCCAGCACCTCCCAGGCGGTGAAAAACAGCTGTCGGGACAAAACCTCGCGCACCGCGTGGTTGTAGGCAGACGGGAAGGTGGCCATCGCCACCAAACGGGCGGCGAACCCGGCCCAATCCTGCAAGTAGCGCCAGCGGGCCAGCAGGGCTGCGCCAGCGCCCATCAAACCATGCGCCCCAGCATCATCACGGCAAAAAAGGCAAGGCCCGCAATCACGGTCCACTTCAGCACCACCAAGCCCAACCGCCGAAAGTAAGGCTTGCCCGTGCCCAAATAAAACGCAAAGCACAGGGCCGAGGCGCCCAGCAAAAAGAACATCAAAAAGCGAAAAACCAGCATGGCTACCAGGCCATGGCCAACTGCGCAAAACCCTTGGGTGCGCGGCTGTCTTGCTCAAACGTCACCACCTCGTAGCACTCGGGCCGGGCCAGCAAGGCGCGCAGCAGTTGGTTGTTCATGGCGTGGCCGCTTCGGTAGGCACTGTAGGCCGCCAGCAACGGCTGCCCCACAATATAAAGGTCGCCCATGGCGTCCAGAATCTTGTGCTTGGCAAACTCGTCGGCGTAGCGCAGGCCATCGGCATTGAGCACCTTCACGTCGTCCAGCACAATGGCGTTGTCCAGCCCGCCGCCCATGGCCAAGCCGTTGGCCCGCATCATTTCCACGTCTTTGGTAAAGCCAAAAGTGCGGGCGCGGGCAATTTCGCGGGCGTATTGGCCTTCGCCCAAGTCAAATTCCACCCGCTGCCCGGTGGCATTGACGGCGGGGTGGTCAAACTCGATCTCGAAACTCAGTTTGTAGCCGTGGTAGGGTTCCAGCCGCGCCCATTTGAGGCTGCGGCCTTCGCCTTCGCGCACCTCCACCGGTTGCGTGATGCGGATGAACCGTTTGGGCGCCGCCTGCAGGGCAATGCCCGCGCTTTGCAGCAGGTACACAAAAGAGGCGGCCGAGCCGTCCAGAATCGGCACTTCTTCGGCGGTGATGTCCACCATCAGGTTGTCGATGCCCAGGCCGGCGCAGGCGCTCATCAGGTGCTCGATGGTGTGCACCTTGGCGCCACCGTTGGAAATGGTGGAGGCCAGCCGCGTGTCGCTGACCGACGTGGCCTTGACCGGGATGAGCACCGGCTCGGGCAAATCCACCCGCCGAAACACAATGCCCGTGTCCACTGCGGCGGGGCGCAGCGTCAGTTCCACGCGCTGCCCGCTGTGCAGGCCCACGCCCACGGCTTTGGTCAGGGTTTTGAGGGTGCGCTGCGCGATCATGTTTCGATTTTAATGGGGCCGCCTGTTTCCTGCAGGCGCCCTGGCCCAACAGCGGGCGCAAAACGGACTCACGCTTCTTCCCCCAAAAACCCGCCGCTCTGCCGCGCCCACAGGCGGGCGTACAAGCCGTTGTGGGCCAGCAGTTCGGCGTGCGTGCCCTCTTCCACCACCCGGCCTTCGTCCAACACCAGCAGGCGGTCCATGGCAGCAATGGTGCTCAGGCGGTGTGCAATGGCCACCACGGTTTTGCCTTCCATCAGCTGGTACAGGCTGGCCTGTATGGCGGCCTCCACTTCGGAATCCAGGGCGCTGGTGGCTTCGTCGAGCAACAAAATCGGCGCGTCTTTGAGCATGACCCGCGCAATCGCAATGCGCTGGCGTTGCCCACCGCTGAGCTTCACACCCCGCTCGCCCACATGGGCGTCGTAACCGCTGCGGCCGCTCGGGTCGGTCAGGTTGGCAATGAAATCGGCCGCTTCTGCGCGCTGCGCGGCCTGCACCATTTCGGCGTCGGTGGCGTGGGGGCGGCCATAAAGAATGTTGTCGCGCACCGACCGGTGCAGCAGCGAGGTGTCTTGCGTGACCATGCCTACGTGCTCGCGCAGGCTGTCTTGCGCCACTGCGGCAATGTCCTGCCCGTCGATGGTGATGCGCCCTTCGGGCAAATCGTAAAAGCGCAGCAGCAGGTTGACGATGGTGGACTTGCCAGCACCCGAGCGCCCCACCAGACCGATTTTTTCGCCGGGCTGAATGGTCAGGTTCAAGTGGTCGATCACCCAGCGCGGGGTTTCGCTTTCGGGGTTGTAGGCAAAGCGCACGTCTTCGAACCGAACCTCACCGTGCGGCACCTTCAACCTGCCCGCGCCTGGCTTGTCCACCACCGAATGGGGGCGCGACAAGGTGTTGATGCCGTCTTGCACCGTGCCTATGTGCTCGAACAACGACGACAGTTCCCACATGATCCAATGCGACATGCCGTTGAGCCGCAGGGCCATGGCGGTGGCCGCCGCCACAGCGCCTATGCCCACCTGCCCTTGCGACCACAGCCACAATGCCACCCCGGTGGTGCTGACGATCAAGCCCATGCTGAGCCCGTGGGTGGCCACCATGGTACCGCTGACCAGCCGCATTTGGGCGTGAACGGTTTGCAAAAAGTCGTGCATGGCCGATTGGGCGTACCCCGCTTCGCGACCGGCGTGCGAAAACAGCTTGACCGTGGTGATGTTGGTGTAAGCGTCGGTGATGCGGCCGGTCATCATGGCGCGCGCATCGGCCTGCCGACGCGCCACTTTGGACAGGCGGGGCACAAAGAACTTCAGCGACAACAGATACAGGCTCAACCAGGTCACGAACGGCCACAGCAGCCAGCTGTCGAACCCGCCCAACACCGTGGCCATGGTGGCAAAGTAAATGACCACAAACACCATAATGTCGGTCACGATCATGACCGTGTCGCGCACGGCCAGCGCGGTTTGCATGACCTTGGCGGCCACCCGCCCTGCAAATTCGTCCTGGTAAAAAGCCAGGCTTTGGCCGAGCATCAACCTGTGAAAATTCCAGCGCAAACGCATCGGAAAATTGCCCGCCAGGCTTTGGTGTTTGAGCAGGGTTTGCAGCATCACCAAAGCCACGCTGCCCATGACCAAACCGCCCAGCAACAGCAGGTTGTGGCCTTCGGTTTGCCACAAATTGGCAGGCTGCACGCGGGCCAACCAGTCCACCACGTCGCCCATCCAGGCAAACAACACAGCCTCAAACGCGCCTATGGTGGCCGTGAGCAGCGCCATGCCCATGATGTGCGGGCGCATGCCTTGGGTGCCTGCCCACAAAAACGCGAAAAAGCCGCGCGGCGGTGTTGCCGGCGGCTCGCTGGGGTAGGGGTTGACCCCCCGTTCAAACCAGTGCCACATAGAGCCCTTTCGCGCGGCTGGCAGCGGCCCAAGCCAGGGCGCCGCAGCTCGCCATCCTAACTGCTTCAGTCGGCTTGCTTGCGCAGGAAGGCCGGGATTTCAAAATCATCCATGCCCCCCGACGACAGCGCGTCCACCTTGGCCGCAGCCGAGGTGCGGTCGCGGTTGCGCCACACGCTGGGCACGGCCATGCCTTGAAAGTCCTGCGACGCCGCACGACCCAACGGGCTGCCCGGCTGAGCCCCCGCCCCGCTGACCGCTTGGTTCAGCGTGGGAATGATCAGGTTGTCGGTGCCGGTGCGCAGGCCCACTTCGCGCTGCGAGTGCACCACGGTGATGGGCTGGCGGGCACCCGCACGGTTGAGGCCGGTGGCCACCACGGTCACGCGGATCGCATCGCCCAGGCTTTCGTCGTAAGCGGTGCCGTAAATCACGTGCGCGTCGGGCGCGGCAAACGCGCGAATGGTGTTCATCGCTTGCTTGGACTCGTTGAGTTTGAGCGAACCCTTGGCCGCGCTGATCAACACCAGCACACCCTTGGCACCCTTCATGTCCACACCATCGAGCAGCGGGCAGGCCACGGCCTGTTCGGCGGCAATGCGGGCACGGTCGGGGCCGCTGGCCAGGGCGGTGCCCATCATGGCCTTGCCGGGTTCGCCCATCACGGTGCGCACGTCTTCAAAGTCCACGTTCACCAGCGCTTCTACGTTGATGATTTCGGCAATGCCCCCCACGGCGTTCTTGAGCACGTCGTTGGCTTGGGCAAAGGCTTCGTCCTGGGTGATGTCGTCGCCCAGCTCTTCGTGCAGCTTGTCGTTGAGCACCACGATCAGCGAATCCACGTTTTGTTCGAGCTCGCCCAAGCCGGACTCGGCGTTGCTCATGCGGCGGCCACCTTCCCAATCGAACGGCTTGGTGACTACGCCCACAGTGAGGATGCCCATTTCTTTGGCCACTTTGGCAATCACTGGCGCAGCGCCGGTGCCGGTGCCGCCACCCATGCCTGCGGTGATGAAGAGCATGTGCGCGCCTTCAATGGCTTCGCGGATCGAGGCTTCTGCCTGCATGGCAGCATCGCGGCCTTTTTCGGGCTTGCTGCCCGCGCCCAAGCCGGTTTGACCGAGCTGGATCACGCGGTGTGCCGCGCTGCGGTTGAGGGCTTGCGCGTCGGTGTTGGCGCAAATGAACTCCACGCCCTGCACGTTGGTGTTGATCATGTGCTCCACGGCATTGCTGCCGCCGCCGCCCACGCCTATCACTTTGATCTGCGTTCCACGGTTGAACTCTTCAACCTCAATCATTTCAATGGTCATACAACTCTCCTGATGTCTTCAAAAATCAACAAAAAGCAAAACTGAAACAAAACCTGAACCTGGGCAGCTCACCCTGGCGGGCCGGTGGCCGCAAAGCGCCGGCGCGCGTGTGTGAAGCGGCTGCAACGCCGTATGAGGTCAAAGGCCAGGGGCAACAAGCGGGCGGTGGCGTTCATCAAAAATTCCCCACAAACCAGTCTTTGATACGGCCCAGGGTGCCTTGCACCGAGCCGGCCTTTTGTGCCACCTTGTGTCCGCGCAAGCGGGCCAGGCGGGCCTCTTCCAACAAACCCATCACGGTGGCCGCGCGGGGCTGCGCCACCATGTCGCTCAGCGCGCTGGCGTACTTGGGCACGCCCCGGCGCACCGGCTTCAAAAAGATGTCTTCGCCCAGCTCCACCATGCCCGGCATCACGGCGCTCCCGCCGGTCAACACCACGCCGCTGGAGAGCAACTCTTCGTGCCCTGATTCGCGAATCACCTGCTGCACCAAGGCAAAAATTTCTTCCACCCGCGGTTCAATCACCCCGGCCAGCGCCTGACGGCTCAACATGCGCGGGCCCCGGTCGCCCAGGCCGGGCACTTCCACCATCTGCTCGGGGTCGGCCAGCAGCTGTTTGGCAAAGCCGTTTTCCACCTTGATGTCCTCGGCGTCCTTGGTGGGGGTGCGCAGGGCCATGGCAATGTCGCTGGTGATCAAATCGCCCGCAATGGGAATCACCGCGGTGTGCCGAATGGCGCCGCCGGCAAAGATGGCCACGTCGGTGGTGCCCGCGCCTATGTCCACCAAGGCCACGCCCAGCTCTTTTTCGTCTTCGGTCAAAATGGCCTGGCTCGACGCCAAGGGGTTGAGCATCAGCTGGTCCACCTCCAACCCGCAGCGGCGCACGCACTTGATGATGTTTTCGGCCGCACTTTGCGCCCCGGTCACGATGTGCACTTTGGCTTCAAGCCGGATGCCGCTCATTCCAATCGGCTCTTTCACCTCTTGGTTGTCAATGATGAATTCCTGCGGCTCCACCAGCAGCAGCCGCTGGTCGGTCGAAATATTGATGGCCTTGGCGGTCTCGATCACCCGGGCCACGTCGGTGGGGGTGACTTCGCGGTCGCGTATGGCCACCATGCCTGTGGAATTGATGCCCCGGATATGGCTGCCTGTGATGCCGGTGTACACCCGTGCAATGCGGCAATCGGCCATCAGCTCGGCCTCTTTGAGCGCCTGCTGGATGCTTTGCACCGTGGCATCGATGTTGACCACCACGCCGCGCTTCAAGCCATTGCTGGGGGCCACACCCAAGCCTGCCAACTTGAGCTCGCCATTGCCCAACACCTCGGCCACCACCACCATGATTTTGGCGGTGCCGATGTCAAGTCCCACCACGATGTCTTTGTATTCCTTGGCCATGTTGTGCTCTGTTTCAATTAACTTTTGTTGGGCTTGCTGCCGGGGGGCACGTCCAGCGTGGTCACGCCTTTGAAGCGAATGGCGTAGCCGTTGGGGTAGCGCAAGTCCACCGATTCAAGGTGCTGCCCGTAGCGTTGGGCCAGCTGGGTGTGGGTGGATGTCCAGCGTTCCAGGCGGGCCAACAATTCATCCGGCTCGCCGCGGCCCATGCCAATTTGCGCGCCGTTGTCCAGTCGAATCTGCCAGTTGCCACGGCTGTTGAGCTCCAGTCGCTCCAGCCCCATGTCCAGGCGCGTTAACACGGGCACAAGTTGCTGGTACAGCGCGAACACCGTCTGCGACTGCCCCACGGGTCCGGCCAACTCGGGCAAACGGTCGGCGTCTGGGTCGTCGGGGTTGGCTTCAAAAACCACGCCTTGTGTGTTCACCAACTTGCCACCGCCGGGCTCGCCCCACCAAGCAGCAGCCTGGTGCTCGCGCAAGGTCACTTTCAGGCGGTTGGGGAACTCGCGCTGCACCACCGCCTGCTGCACCCAGGGCACGCTCTCAAACAGGCGTTGGATTTCTTGCAGGTTGAGCGTGAGGTAACTGCCCTGCAAACGAGACGCCAGCTGGGCACGGAAGGTGACGGCGTTTTGGTGGGCCACATCGCCCACCACGGTGATGCCGCGCAATTGCCACATGGGGTGGCGGGCGGCCCACAAGGCCAAAGCGCCCAGCGCCATGCACGCCAGCCCTGCGAACAGGATGTTGGCCACCCAGTTCATCAGCTTGACGTCCAACGGCATTTTGAGCGCTTGGGCCACGGTGTCAGGCCTCCACTTTCACGGTCGGCAGCGGGTTGTCCAGCGCGGCACTCGCCAGCACTTGCAGGCACAGCTCCTCGTAGCTGATGCCCACCGCACGCGCCGACATGGGCACCAGCGAATGCCCGGTCATGCCAGGGGAGGTATTGATCTCGAGCAGGTAGGGCCGGCGTGTTTTGGCATCGATCATCACGTCGGCGCGGGCCCAGCCACGGCAGCCCAGAGTCCGGTAGGCCTTCAGCACCAAAGCTTGTATGGCCGCCTCTTCGCCAGCGGGCAGGTCGCAAGGCACGATGTACTGGGTGTCGTCCGTGAAGTATTTGTTCTCGTAGTCGTAATTGCCACCGGGGGCCACAATGTGGATCACCGGCAGCGACTTGGCTTGCAAACCCGTGCCCAACACTGGGCAGGTCACTTCGTCACCCGCTATGAACTGCTCGCACAGCACCTCGGGGTCGTGTTGGGCGGCCAAGGCGTAAGCTTGGGCGCATTGGGCGGCTTCGGTCACCTTGGTCAGGCCTATGGTGGAGCCTTCGCGGGACGGCTTGACGATCATGGGCGCGCCCAAAGCCTGGAAAGCGGCCAAGGTGTCGTCTGCGCTTTCCACCTGGCGCCAATCGGGGGTGGACAAACCCTCTGCGCGCCAAATGCGCTTGGTCATCACTTTGTCCATGGCCACGCTGGAGGCCAGCACACCCGGGCCGGTGTACGGAATGCCCATCAACTCCAAAGCGCCCTGAACCGTGCCGTCTTCGCCAAAACGCCCGTGCAGGGTAATGAAGGCGCGCTGAAAACCTTCGCGCTTGAGTTCGCTCAAGTCACGTTCGGCGGGGTCAAAGGCGTGTGCGTCCACACCTTGGCGGCGCAGCGCGCCCAACACGCCGGTGCCCGACATGAGCGACACCTGCCGCTCGGCGGAGTGGCCCCCCATCAAAACAGCCACTTTGCCCAGCGTCGCTGGATCGATAGCTTTGTTGGCGCTCATGCGCTCACCTCTTTCTGGTCTTGCTGCCGGTGGGCCCATGTCACCAGTTGCCCGGCAACCGCGCCAACGGAACCGGCCCCCATGCACAGCACCACATCGCCGTCACGGGCGTTGTCAAACACCGCTTGCGGCATGGCGGCAATGTCGTCCACAAACACGGGTTCCAACTTGCCAGCAACACGCAGCGCACGGGTCAGCGCGCGGCCATCAGCGGCCACTATGGGCGCTTCGCCTGCGGCATACACCTCGGCCAGCAGCACCGCATCGGCCTGGCCAATGACTTTCACAAAATCTTCAAAGCAATCGCGGGTGCGGCTGTAGCGGTGCGGCTGGAACGCCAACACCAAACGCCGCCCCGGGAAGGCACCGCGCGCCGCCGCCAGGGTTGCGGCCATTTCCACCGGGTGGTGCCCGTAGTCGTCCACCACAGTGGCCACGCCCCCGTTGGGCAGGGCCACATCGCCATAGCGCTGAAAACGCCGCCCCACCCCCTTGAACTGGGCCAACGCCTGCAACACGGCTTCGTCGGGTACGTTCAACTCCACCGCCACGGCAATGGCGGCCAGGGCGTTGAGCACGTTGTGGTGTCCCGGCAAGTTCAGCACCACATCCATGTCGGGCAACTGAATGCCGTTGCGGCGCTGCACGGTGAAATGCATTTGCCCGCCCACCGCACGGATGTTGAGGGCTCGCACCTGGGCGTCTTCGCTGACCCCGTAGCTGGTGATCGGGCGTTGAATCTCGCCCAGCAGGCTGCGGATATTGCTGTCGTCCACGCACACAATGGCTGCGCCGTAAAACGGCATGTGGTGCAAAAAGTCCACAAAAGCTTGTTTGAGGCGACCGAAATCATGGCCATAGGTGTCCATGTGGTCGGCGTCAATGTTGGTGACCACCGCCATCACGGGCAACAGGTTCAAAAAGGACGCATCGGATTCGTCTGCCTCAACCACAATGTAGTCGCCCGACCCGAGTTGTGCGTTGGCCCCCGCGCTGTTGAGGCGCCCGCCGATCACAAAAGTGGGGTCCAGGTCGGCTGCGGCCAGCACGCTGGCCACCAAGCTGGTGGTGGTGGTTTTGCCGTGCGTGCCCGCAATCGCCACGCCCTTTTTCATGCGCATCAGTTCGGCCAGCATCACCGCACGGGGCACCACGGGCAGCAGCTTGGCATGCGCTGCCACCACTTCGGGGTTGTCGGCCTTCACGGCGGTGGAGGTGACGATGCAGTCAGCCCCCTTGATGTTGTGAGCGTCGTGCCCCAGGTGCACGCGCGCGCCCAGTTGCTGCAGGCGGCGGGTGGCGGCGTTGTCGCCCAAGTCGCTGCCGGAAATCACATAGCCCAGGTTGAGCAGCACTTCGGCGATGCCGCTCATGCCGGCCCCGCCTATGCCCACAAAGTGGATGTGACGGATCGCATGCTTCATGACGGGGTTCCCCCTTGATGAGGCGCGGGTGGGGCGTTTCGTGGGGCGACCAACTGCTCGCAGGCCTGCACCATGGCTTCCACCGCGCCGATTTTCTGTTGTGTTTTGGCCAGCAGGGCCCGCGTTTGCAATTCGCTGCGCGTCAAGCCCTGCAGGAAATTTGCCAGTTTTTGTGGCGTGAGCTCGGGTTGGGGCATCAGCCAGGCCGCGCCTGCATCGACCAAAAAGCGGGCATTGTGGGTTTGGTGATCGTCCACCGCGTGCGGGAAAGGCACGAACAGGGCCGCAGCCCCCACCGCAGCCAATTCGGTCACGGTGCTTGCGCCTGCGCGGGCAATCACCAAGTCCGCTTGTGCAAACGCCACCGCCGTGTCTTGTATAAAAGGCGTCAGGCTGGCCTCTACCCCCGCCTGGGTGTAAGCGGCACGCAACGCATCGATTTGTTTTTCGCCACTCTGGTGGGTCACCTGGGGGCGTTGTTCTTCGGGCAACAAGGCCAGGGCCTGGGGCACGGCTTCGTTCAGGGCCTGGGCACCCAAACTGCCTCCCACCACCAACACCTGCAAACGGCCGCTGCGCCCCGCAAAACGCTGTGCCGGTTCGGGTTGTTGCAAAAATTCGGCCCGCAGCGGGTTGCCCACCCACACGCCATTGGCCAAGGCCTTGGGGTAGGCGCTGTAAACCCGGTCGGCCACCCTGGCCAGCACTTTGTTGCTCAGTCCTGCAACCGAATTTTGTTCGTGCAACACCAGCGGCTTGCCTGCCAACGCCCCCATCATCCCACCAGGGAACGTGATGTAGCCCCCCAAGCCCAACACCACGTCTGGTTTCACGCGGCGCATCACTTGCAAGCTTTGCCAGAAGGCCCGCAGCAAACGCAAAGGCAACAAAGCCAAGGTTTTCAAGCCCTTGCCGCGCACGCCACCAAAATCAACCGGTTCAAAAGCAAAACCGCGTGGCGGCACCAAACGGGATTCCATGCTGCCGGGCACGCCCAGCCAATGAACCCGCCAGCCACGCTCCCGCAAGGCTTCGGCCACCGCCAGTCCAGGGAAGATGTGGCCGCCGGTGCCACCCGCCATGACCAAAGCACACAGGGGGTGCGTCATACCCGGCCTCCGTGCGTGAGTGCCCCGCTGCGCTGGGCGGCACGCAGGGCGCGCTTTCGGTTGTGTTGAAACCCACAACTCATACCCGGCCTCCGTGCATGAGTTTTCGGTTTTCGTGGTCGATGCGCAGCACCACGGCAATGGCCACCAGGTTCATCAAAATGGCGGAACCGCCATAGCTCATCAGCGGCAGCGTCAAGCCCTTGGTGGGCAAAGCCCCCAGGTTCACGCCGATGTTGATGAAGGCCTGAAAACCCATCCACAGGCCCACACCTTGGGCCACCAGGCCCGCAAAAACCTTGTCGAGCACCACGGCCTGGCGCCCGATGTACATGATGCGTCGGGTCAGCCACAAAAAGGTCATGATCAGCACCAGCACGCCCACCAAGCCGAACTCTTCGCCAATCACGGCCAGTAAAAAGTCGGTGTGCGCTTCGGGGAGCCAGTGGAGTTTTTCCACGCTGCCGCCCAACCCCACGCCAAACACCTCGCCTCGGCCGATCGCGATCAGCGAGTGAGACAGCTGGTAACCTTTGCCCAAGGCATGGTCTTCGCTGAAAGGGTCGAGGTAGGCAAACACCCGCTCGCGCCGCCACGGCGAACTGGCGATCATGGCGCCAAAGGCCGCCACCAGTACCCCAGCGATCAGGAAGAACATCTTGGCGTTGACGCCGCCCAAGAACAAGATGCCCATGGCAATGACCGCCACCACCATGAATGCGCCCATGTCGGGTTCGGCCAGCAGCAGCACCCCCACCAAACCCACCGCCACCCCCATGGGCGTGACCGCGCGGAAAAAGTGCTCCTTCATCTCCATTTTGCGGACCATGTAGCCAGATGCGTACATCAGAACCGCCAGCTTGGCCAACTCAGAAGGCTGAAAGTTCATCACGCCCAGCGATATCCAGCGCCGCGCGCCGTTCACACCCTTGCCAATGAACGGCACCAACACAAGCGCCAGCAGCAACAGCGCGGCCCCAAACATCCAGGGCGACCATTTTTCCCACTTGTCCACGGGCACCTGGAAGGCGATCAACGCGGTCACGGCCCCTGTCAGGATGGCGAACGCGTGACGCAACAGGAAATGGTGTTGGGCATAGTTGCCGAAACGTGGGTTGTCGGGCAGGGCCACCGACGCGGAATACACCATCACCATGCCCCAGCAAAGCAGCCCAACCACCACCCACACCAAGGGTTGGTCAAACCCCAGTTCGCGGACCGCATTGGTGTTGCCGCGGGCATAGTCCCGGCTGGACAGCCGGACGGGCAACTCACCCGTCAAACCACGGGCGGCCCCGCCTGCGGCCCGGGCACCGCTGCCCACCCAACCCGGCAAACGGCTCCAAAAACTGCTGGACGACACCGCTCGGCTCATACGGGCGTGCCCCCTGCTTCTTGCAAGCGCTTCACGGCATCCACGAACACCTGCGCGCGGTGGGCGTAGTCTTTGAACATGTCCAAACTTGCGCAGGCGGGCGAGAGCAACACCGCGTCGCCTGAACAGGCCTGCTCGGCGCACCAGTTCACAGCCTCGGGCAAGTTGGAAAACCCGGCCATGGGCACTTTCGTTGCAGCCAGGGCGGCCCGGATCAACTCGGCATCTCGGCCAATCAACGCGACCGCACGGCCATGCGCTGCCACTGCCGGGGCCAGGGGCGAGAAATCTTGCCCTTTGCCCTCGCCGCCCAAAATCACCACCAAACGCCGGTCAGCACCCAGGCCATTCAATGCGGCCAGGGTGGCGCCCACGTTGGTGCCTTTGCTGTCGTCAAAATACTCCACCTCATTCACAATCGCCACCGACTCCACGCGGTGGGGCTCCCCACGGTAGTCGCGCAAGCCGTGCAACATGGGGGCCAAAGGCGCGCCCACCGCGGTGGCCAAGGCCAAAGCGGCCAAAGCGTTGCAGGCGTTGTGCCGCCCGCGAATGCGCAAGGCCTCTGCAGGCATCAGGCGCTGCAAGTACACGTTGGCAGGCGCTTTGCCCGGGCGTTGGGCGTCATCCAGTGGCTGGGCTCGCACCAGCCAAGTCATGCCATTCACCGTTTCCAAACCCCAATCACCAGGCCCTTGGGGCTGGCCCGCACCAAAGGTTTGATGGCTGCGCGCTGGCACATTTTTGTTGCGGTTGCCTTCACGCACCTGCGTCGGCTGCGGACACCACGACATCACCGTCTCGTCATCGCGGTTCAACACCATATGCCCGGTCTGGCCAAAAATCCGGGCCTTAGCGCTGGCATAGGCCTGCATGTCGCCGTGCCAGTCCAAATGGTCTTGCGTCACGTTCAGCACCGTGGCCACCGAAGGCTCAAACCGTTGCACTTCGTCCAGCTGGAAACTGGCCAACTCCAACACCCAAGCCTGGGGCAATTGCCCTTTTTGCACACGGTCACGCAAGGCGTCCAGCAAGGCGTAACCGATGTTGCCGGCCACCTCCACATCCCACCCCACTTCGCGCAACAAATGCCCTGTGAGACTGGTGGTGGTGGTTTTGCCATTCGTTCCGGTGATGGCCACCACCTTGGGCGCATAGGCCTGTGACTGGGCCAGCGCCTCGAGTGCCATGGCAAACAGGTCGAGCTCCCCCACCACAGGCACCCCCGTGGCCGAAGCGGCTTGCCGCAAACCGGCCATTTGCGCCGGCGCAATGCCCTGGCTGCGACACACCAAGGCCCAAGAACCGCTGGCAAACAAGCTTTCGTCAAAAGGCGCACAAATCACCTTTACGCCGGGCAACTCTTGGGCCAGCGTGCTGGCATGCGGCGGCGCAGAACGGGTGTCCGCCACCGTGACCACCGCCCCCGACGAAGCGCATGTGCGCACCATGGCCAGGCCAGAAATACCCAGGCCCAGCACCAGAACCGAGCGACCGTTCAGCGTGGGCAACAAAGCGGGCATGGGGGTTTCAGCCATGGTTCACCGAAGCTTCAAGGTGGACAAGCCCACCAAACACAACAGCATCGTGATGATCCAGAACCGGACCACCACCTGGGTTTCGCGCCAACCCGACTTTTCAAAGTGGTGGTGCAGCGGCGCCATTTTCA
>JBDKEX010000093.1:0-4309 GCA_039798985.1 Pseudomonadota bacterium
CAGCCCGTGGTTTTGTCCTTTGAGCACATTGACCCGGTAGCGTGTGCCGTTTTCACTGACCACGTGGGGGTCGGGCACCTCACCTGCCATCAAACGTGTGTCGGTGCGGCCTTCCAGCCGGGTTTGGAACACCCAGTTCAGGGCTTGTTCCGGGGCCAGTTGGTGCATGCGCTCCGTCAGGGCGTTGTGCACCAAGGCCAGTTCTGCCTCGGTTGCTTGGCGAAAACCGGTCAGCACCCAGACCGGTGGGTAAGCGTCCAGCACCCATTGTTCGCACCCGGGGTACAGCCCGCCCCGGCCGTGGAACACCCTTTGCGCGTCCAAGGTCAGTGGCGAGTTGGCAATGGCGTCTAGCAGAGTTTGCATAAAAAGGGGTGGGGTAGGGCGCTGGCTTTGCGGGCTTTCACATCGCCTAGACTGTAGCAATCTCAAGCCGCGTCAGCCCTTCGCTGGCAAATGGGGTGTCGCGTTTGTGGCACCTTGGAGCGATTGAGCAAGGCAATATCCCGATCCTATTTGAAAGCCAAACCATGACGCAGCAAAGCCCATTGACCAGTCGCGCGGTGCGCATTCAGCAGCCAGGAGGCCCCGAGGCCATGCAGCTGACCGAAGTGGTGGTGGGTGACCCTGGACCGGGCGAGGTGAGGATTCGCCACCACGCCGTGGGTTTGAACTACATCGACGTCTACCAGCGGTCTGGCTTGTACAACTTGCCCATGCCCTTGCAGTTGGGCATGGAAGGCGCTGGCGAGGTGGAGGCTGTGGGCCCCGGGGTGACCCATTTGCAGGTGGGCGACCGTGCGGCCTATGCCGCCAACCCTCCCGGCAGCTACTGCGATCGGCGCGTCATGCCCGCAATGGCGGTGTGCCGCCTGCCCGATGCCATTTCATACGAAACCGGTGCAGCCATGATGCTCAAGGGGCTGACGGCCCAATACCTGCTGAAGAAATGCAAACCCGTTGAAGGGTTGGAGCCCGGTGACTTTGTGCTGTTTCACGCAGCGGCCGGTGGCGTGGGGTTGATTGCTTGCCAGTGGGCCCGTGCGTTGGGATTGCGGCTGATTGCCACCGCGGGAACCGACACCAAGTGCCAACTGGCGTTGGACAACGGCGCGGCGCACGTCATCAACTACAACACCGAAGATTTTGTCGCGAGGGTGAAGGCCCTGACGCAGGGCCAGGGTGTGAAAGTGGTTTACGACTCGGTGGGCAAAGACACCTGGGAAAAATCTCTGGACTGCTTGGCGCCGTTTGGTTTGATGGTGACCTTTGGCAACTCATCGGGCCCGGTGGCGCCGTTTGCCCCGGCTTTGCTGGCGGCCAAGGGTTCCATCTACGTGACGCGTCAAACGGTGTTCAGCCATATTTCCAGCCGAGAGCGCACGCAAGCCATGGCCGACGATTTGTTTGCGGCGGTGGAAAGCGGCGCTGTCAAGATACACATTGACCAGCGTTACGCGCTGGACCAAGTGCAGCAGGCCCACAAGGATTTGGAAGCCCGCAAAACAACGGGTTGCACGGTGCTGCTGCCTTGACCGGGCGGCAGGACGCGAGGCTTTCAGGGGCAGGTGGTTGTGTGTGCCTGGGCGCTGGGCAGTAGCCGTTCGCACCAATACTGCAAGGGTAGGGTGTAACCGGCGCCCTGCACGGTTTGCAGGCCCGTGAAGCCGTAAGGCGTGTTCGGGCGGGTGGGGTTGGCTTCCCACGCCTGGTACTGCGCTTTGTGTGTGGTTTGCAATTGAGCATCCCACCGGGTTTGGGTTTCTATGGTCACGCCAGCGGCGTCGCTGCCGGCCAAGTTCAGTACCCTGAACGCGAACGATGAGCCTTCCACCAATGTCAACGTGGCGGCGGCGCACTGGGTGGGGGGCACCACAAAAGCACGTTGGGCACCGCCGTAACTCAGGTGGCATTTCACCGGTTGGGCGGTGGCAGGCCCCGCCAGGCCACAACAGGCCAGAGCCGCTGCAAAAAGGCGGCCAGGTGTTGCGGCAAGGTTGGACGTTAAAGTCATTGCTGCATTCTAGTTTCAGCGCGAACGGCGTACCCGCAGCACTTCGTCCAAGATCAAACCCATGGCGCCTGCGGTGATGCCCGCGTCTGCGATATTGAAAGCCGGAAAATGCCCGCCCGCAAACACCGGCGACAGAAACCGCCAGTGGAAGTCCAGCATGTCCACCACGTAGCCATGCAACAAGCGGTCAATGACGTTGCCTATGGCCCCTCCCAGAATGCAAGCCAAGGAAAAAGCGAACAGTTTCTGGCCGTGGTGGGAGCGCAGCATCCAGAGGATAAAACCTGCTGCACCCACCCCCACGCAGGTGAAAAACCAACGCTGCCACCCCCCCGCATTGGCCAGAAAGGAAAACGCTGCCCCGGTGTTGTGCACCCGCACAATGTTGAAAAACGAGGTCACGTAAGTGCCTTCGCCCGGGCGGTAGTAGCCCAGTATCAGCACCTTGGTGAACTGGTCCAGCAGCAGGATCAGAAAGGCCAAACCCAGCCAGGTGAGCATGCCTTTGGACGACGATTTGGCCATTCGAACGCTCTTTTACGCCACAGTGCGGGTTTCGCCCGTGCCGTGCAGGTTGCTGGTGCAGCGGCCGCACAGGTCGGGGTGGGCGGGGTCGTGGCCCACGTCGTCGCGGTAGTGCCAGCAGCGCCCACATTTGGCGGCTGTGGCGGGCAACACCGCTACCGCCACGTCGGTACCCTGCAGCAGGGTCACTTCTGAAACGATCAGCACGAACTTCAAATCCTCGCCCAAGCTTTCGAGCAGGGCAAAGTCTTCCGGCCCCACGGTGAGTGCGATGGTGGCTTGCAGCGACGAGCCCACCTGGCCCGCTGCGCGCAGGTCTTCAATCGCTTTGTTGACCGTGTTGCGCAACTCCAGCACACGGGCCCATTTGGCCAGCAGGGCTTCGCTGGGTGTTTCCAGTGGCAGGTAGGTTTCGGTGAAGATGCTGGGGGTCTTGCCCACCAAGCCCCAAGCTTCTTCGGCGGTGAAGCTCAGGAACGGCGCCATCCAACGCAACATGGCGTGGGTGATTTGGTGCAGCGCGGTCTGGGCCGAGCGTCGGGCCAGACTTTTGGGTGCGGTGGTGTAGAGGCGGTCTTTGAGCACGTCCAGGTAGAACGCGCCCAGGTCTTCGGAGCAGTACACCTGCAGCTTGGCTACCACGGGGTGGAATTCGTAGGCGTGGTAATGCGCCAGCGCATCGGCCTGAAACTGTGCAGCACGGCTCAAGGCGTAGCGGTCTACTTCCAGCATCTGCTCAAACGGCACCGCGTCGGTGGCGGGGTCGAAATCGCTGATGTTGGCCATCAGGAAGCGCAGGGTGTTGCGGATACGGCGGTAACCGTCTACCACGCGTGCCAGGATTTTGTCGTCAATGCCAAGGTCACCCGAATAATCGGTCGATGCCACCCACAGGCGGATGATTTCGGCGCCCATTTTGGAGCTGATGGTTTGCGGCGCCACCACGTTGCCGACCGATTTGCTCATCTTGCGGCCCTGGCCGTCTACGGTGAAACCGTGTGTCAGCAGGCCTTTGTAAGGCGCGCGGTCGTACATGGCACAGGCGGTGAGCAGCGAGCTGTGGAACCAGCCGCGGTGCTGGTCGTGGCCCTCGAGGTACAGGTCGGCTTCTGGGCCGTGGTCGTGGCCGCTGCCAGCGTGGCTGCCCTTGAGCACGGTGGTGTGGGTGGTGCCTGAGTCGAACCACACCTCCAGAATGTCGGTGCTCTTGCTGTAGCTGGCCGGGTCGGCTGCGTCGTTGATGCGGGCCAGAATGTCAGCCACGCTGAGCTGGCTCCAGGCTTCGATGCCACCCGCTTCTACCACGGCAGCCGCCAAATCCACGATTTCAGGCGTGCGCGGGTGCGGTTCGCCGCTGTCCACGTGCAGCAGAAAGGGCAGGGGCACGCCCCAAGAACGTTGGCGGCTGATGCACCAGTCGGGCCGGTTGGCGATCATGTCGCGCAGGCGGGCACGCCCGTTTTCGGGGTAGAAGCTGGTGTGCTCGATGGCGTCCAGCGCCAGCTGACGCAGCGTCTTGCCGGCCTTGTCTGTGGTGAAGATGCCCTCGCCCCCGTCCATGCGCACAAACCACTGGGCGGCGGCGCGGTAGATCACGGGTGTTTTGTGGCGCCAGCAGTGGGGGTAGCTGTGGGTGATGGCCTGGGTGGACATCAGGCGGTCGCTTTGGCCCAGCACTTCGATGATGCGTGGGCACGCTTTCCAGATGTTGAGCCCGCCGAACAGTGGCAAGGCCTCGTCGTACTGGCCGTTGCCTTGCACCGGGTTGAG
>JBDKEX010000094.1:0-19117 GCA_039798985.1 Pseudomonadota bacterium
CGACGTCGTCGTAGTCGCTGACGTCGTAGCCGAAGTCTTTCATGGGGGACTTTTGGATCGGGGAGATCCACACCGCATCCACCCCCAGGCTGGCTATGTAGTCCAGCCGCTGGGTGATGCCAGGCAAATCGCCCACACCGTCACCGTTGGCGTCCATGAAACTGCGGGGGTACACCTGGTAAATAACCGCGCCTCGCCACCAATTCGAAGTCATAGAAATATGGAGTAATTAAAAAGCCGGGGGTGATGAGCCCCCGGTAAACATCACTGATAAAGCAATTGAAAAACGTGAATCACCACCAGGCTTCAGCTTGGAAGCCGTAGGAGGTGCCGCTGGTGGCGGTGCCAAACACGCCGTTGGCCACGGTGCCAGCGTCTTTGTTCCACTTGGCGTGGGTCACGAACGCACGGATAACAGGGCGTGCCCAGAACCCTTCGGTCAGGGTCAATTGCGGCGCGATGGTGAACTTGGTCATGCTGGGGCTGGACGTGCCATTTTTCCCCCTGGCATGGCCGAGTTCAAAAGCCACGCTGGTGTTTTTGGAGAAGTTGTATTGCGGCCGAATGACCACGTTTGTGAAGCTGGGCTTGCCCCAAGATGCGTCGATTTGACCAATACCACCGGCAACCATTCCCGACCAGTTGGTGCCCTTGAAGTTGAAATGCATTTGGTCGTGGAGGCGCCAAGATTTGTTGCCCTTGTCGCCGTTGCCCGACCCAGCGTATGTAGGCGTCCAACCAAAACCGGCACCAGAATCCTTGCCGTACACCAAGGTAAGTTTGTTGAAACCCCCCAGGACGCCATCTTGGCTGTGCTCGGCCATCAACGTCATGCCCGAGCCAGTGGCTGCGGTGCCCGAGGTGCTTCCGCTGATCAGCGTCAACTCGGATTCCAATTTGCCGCCTTCATTCACGGGTATGTCATACACCTTGAATGCATATCGTTTGGTGACTGAATCTGCGGGCGAGTTGTCGTTTTTACCGTTTTGTAGGTAGGCCACAGCTCCCTTGGCTGAGCCGAACTTGAAACCTTCTACACCAGCACCTGCACCCGTGTTTGCATAGACGTCGTAATCCAGGATGTGAATGTCGCGGTTGTTGTAGTAGCGCTTGCCGACCCAAATGTTCGCGTCTTCAAAGCTGCCATCCGGAAAGAAGCCACCTGCCTTGAAGTAATTTTGGCGGTTGGCAAACTCCATTTTGTCACCGGCTTTTTCGTAACTTTCGGCTTGAAGCGGTTTGTAGGAGAAACCCACGTAATATTTGCCCCAGACCCCATTCAGGTCGCCAAAGTCCAGACTAACGGTGGCCTCGCCGTAGTTGGTGCATTCGTTGCCGAGGCGACCAACTGCTCCGCCATCATCGCTGCCACCAGCACCCGAAGGCCAGCTGGGCTTGAAGCAGGCTTGGTTGCCTCCTGCGGTGGTGCTGCCTACGCCAGTGCGGAAATAGCCGTGGTATTCGACCTCGGCCCAAGCTGCGTTTGAGCAAAGCACGCCGGCTGCAAGTGCCACCGGCGCCAATGCTGTTTTTGAGAGTTTTTTCACCGATATCTCCAGTTGAAAGTTGACACTCGGGCACAGCAACCGCTTTTGTAGTGGGTTGCAGTGCACGAACAAATTGGCTGAAACCTGGGCGTTGGTTTTGAAATTGAAACGATTCAAATTCCAGACGAGCCGAATTTTGAATCGTTTCAATTTTCACGTGAATCAGTGCAAACCCTTGGTGTAGTTGGGTTTGAGTAGGCTAAAAAAAGACCCCTTAAATGGCTTTCTGGGGTGTTTTGAACTGCCACCAGGGCAGTTCTGCCCGCAGCGACCGGACCGTGCCGCTTTGCTGTGCGCGGTAACCCGGCAGGTGTGCAAATTGCTGCAACCACAGCCTGCTGCCAAGCACCTCGCGCAAGGCCAGTACCGCGGGTTGCTCCAATGCGGCTTTCAGGCAAACAAGGTGGTAGTTTTCAGTCAGCAAGGGCACAAAGTCCAGACCACGTGTTCGGGCGGCGGCCTCGGTGCCCAGGCCCGCATCGGCTGTGCCCGAAGCAACGGCCAGCGCCACCGCACTGTGTGACGGTTCACAGCGGTCGTATCCATTGAGCTCCGCCGGATTCAGACCTGATTCTTCCAGCAGCTCGTCCAGCACAACGCGGGTGCCTGCCCCCGGCGAACGGTTTACAAAACGCAATTTCCATTTAACGATTCTGGCAAGGCTGTCGATGCGCAGCGGGTTGCCTGGTGCCACCATCAAACCTTGGGTGCGTTCTGCAAAACCAATGAGTTTGTGCAAACCGGGTTGCAGCAGGGGGCTGTAAGTGCGGCAACTCAAGCTTTGTGGCGAGGGGTTTTGCCGAACGTGAAAACCCGCCAAAGCGCAGCGCCCTTCATTGAGCGCCCGAAGCGCATCCACGCTCCCGTGAAAATGAATGTCCAGGTGCAAGCCGCTGGTGCTGGCATGGTCTTGCAGTCGGGGCAGGGCGTCGTCATGGCTGGCATAAAGGCTGAGCACATGGGCCGACGGATCAAAGGCCAATGCCAAGGTGCGTTCCAGTTCGGCCCGCAGCCCCTCAATTTGTGGTGCCAGGCGGGCCTGGGCCAAGCGTTCTGTCCAGAGCAGTTTGTCGCCAAAGGGGGTCAACCGGGCCGCTTGCCCGCGCTCCCACACGATCAAGGGTTGCCCCAGGGTTTGCTCCCATTCTTTGAGCTGCCCCCAAACATGCCGGTAAGACCACCCCATGACCCGCGCTGCGCCCGAAATCGAGCCCTGTGTACGCACTGCGTACAACAAATCGATCAGTGGGTTTTGAATAAGGGCTTGCGACTCACGCAGGGCGCTGAGTTGGTAGCTGAGTTGCACTTTGCGCATGTTGGAAGTGTGCACCATCTGCAAAATCGCTCGGGCTGACTTATGTTGAGACATTCATATATCGCATTCCTGGGTGCACAAACAGCAGCCCACCATTAGGATGTGCCTTTCGTGTGCTGCTGAGTTCGAGTGTTTGGGCGATGTAATGAGTGCGTTTTCTGAAAGTTTTGCCTTGGCCGTGGCCATGATGGTCGGGCCCGACCCCGCCCTTTGGGCTGTGGTGGGGCGGTCTTTGGGGGTGAGCGCAACGGCCACGCTGCTGGCCTGCGGGCTGGGTGTTTTGGCAGGCGCCTGGCTGGCAGTGGGCCGTTTTGTGGGGCGCAGCGCAATCGTCACGCTGCTGAACACCGCTCTGGCGGTGCCCTCCGTGGTGGTGGGGCTTTTGGTGTACCTGTTGCTTTCGCGATCGGGGCCTCTGGGTTTTTTGGGGTGGTTGTTCAGTTTCAAAGCCATGGTACTGGCCCAAGCCTTGTTGGTGTTGCCCATAGCCATGGCCTTGACCCGCCAAGTCATAGAAGACACCGACCGTGCCCATGGCGAGCAGCTCACTTCTTTGGGGGCCAGCACCACCCTGCGCGGTTTGTTGCTGGTTTGGGATGAACGCTACGCCTTGCTGATGGTCGCTTTGTCGGTGTTTGGGCGCGCGATTGCCGAGGTGGGCGCGGTGATGATGGTGGGCGGCAATATTGACGGCTTCACCCGCGTGATGACAACAGCCATTGCCCTGGAGACCAGCAAAGGGGATTTGCCCCTGGCCTTGGCCTTGGGGTTGGTGCTGTTGGGGGTGGTGCTGTGCTTGAACGGGTTGGTGGCTGCCATCAAACGCTGGCGCGACCTGAAAGATGTGGCGCACGAACTGCGCCCGATGGCGTTGGGGCCCAGCCAGGTGTCCACATGAGTCAGAGCAACGCAGTGCTGTACGACTGGCAAGAAGTCAGCGTCAGTTTGGGGCCTGCGCAGCAGGTGCAGGCTTTGCGAGGCATCAACTTGCAAATACACGCCGGTGAAAAAGTGGCCATTGTGGGTCCCAACGGCAGTGGCAAAAGCACCTTGTTGCGTGCGCTCAATGGTTTGTTGCCTCTGGTTCACGGGACCGTTCAAACCCAGCCAGCGGTGCGCCAGAGCATGCTGTTTCAACGCCCATTTCACCTGCGTTTGAGCGCGGTCAACAACATTCGCTTGGGCTTGTGGCTCACCGGGCAGCCCTGGCCCGACACGGCTGCCCCCGCCGCAGAGGCTTTGCACCGGGTGGGATTGAGCGCCGTGGCACGACGCAATGGTCGCGCCTTGTCGGGGGGCGAGCAGCAGCGTTTGGCGTTGGCCAGGGCCTGGGCGCAACGCCCGCAGTTGTGGTTGCTGGATGAACCCACGGCCAGTCTGGACCCCCAGGCCAAAAAAGAGGTGGAGGCGCTGATAGCCGAATTTGCCAGCGAAGCTGGCAGCACCTTGGTTTTCAGCAGCCACAACCTTGGCCAAGTCAAACGCTTGGCGAGCCGGGTTTTGTACCTGAACGCGGGGCGGTTGTTGGCCGACTTGCCCGTGGGCCATTTTTTTGACGACGTCATGCTGCACAGGGTGTGCCCGCAGGCGTTGGCATTTTGCAAAGGAGAACTTTGATGAACTTCCAATGGATGGTACGCGCTTGCGTGGCCGGGTGTGTTGGGGTGGTGGCTTTTGGGGTGCAAGCCCAGTCAATTGTGGTGGCCTCTACCACGTCCACCGAGCAATCGGGCCTGTTCGGGCAATTGCTCCCGGAGTTCAAAAAAGCCACAGGCATTGATGTGAAGGTGGTGGCATTGGGCACAGGGCAAGCCATAGACATGGCGCGCCGCGGCGATGCCGACGTGCTGTTTGTGCACGACAAGGTGGCCGAGGAACAATTTGTGGCCGAAGGCTACTCAGCCAAACGCCAGGAGGTGATGTACAACGACTTTGTGCTGATTGGCCCCAAAAACGACCCGGTGCAAACCAAAGGCCGCGACATTGTGGTGGCCCTTAAAAAAGTGGCTGCAGCCCAAGCTGCTTTTGTATCCAGGGGCGACAAAAGCGGCACCCACGCGGCAGAACTGCGCTTTTGGAAGCAAGCCGAGACAGATGGCAGCAAAAGTGCGGGCTACAAAGAATGCGGCTGTGGCATGGGGCCAGCACTCAACATAGCCGCCTCCAGCGGCGCCTACGTGTTGGCCGACCGCGGAACTTGGCTCAATTTCAAAAACCGGGCCGATTTGGCGGTATTGGTGGAGGGCGACAAACGCCTGTTCAACCAGTATGGCGTGATGTTGGTCAGCGCTGCCAAACACCCCCATGTGAAAACAGCCGAAGGGCAAAAATTTGTGGAGTGGGTGACCGGTGCGGCCGGCCAAACCGCCATTGCGTCCTACAAAATTGGAGGCGAGCAGCTGTTCTTCCCCAACGCTGCCAAGTGATTCAAGCGCCCGGTCTGGGCGGAACGCTGCGCCGCCAGACCAGGCCCAGACCTTCAAATACGGTGCCTGACACCACCCGTGCTGGCCAAGCGGTCGAGCAAGGCATCGGCTATTTTTGACAAAGGCAACACCTCGTCGGCCGCGCCGCATTGAATCGCGACCTTGGGCATGCCAAACACCACGCAACTCGCCTCGTCCTGAACGTAGTTGTAAGCGCCTGCATCCCGCATCTCGCGCATGGCCTGCGCGCCATCGCCGCCCATGCCCGTGAGCATGATCCCAAAAGCGTTGGGCCCCAACACTTTGGCGGCAGAGCGAAACAGCACCTCAACAGACGGCTTGTGCCGATTGACCGGTTCACCATCTTCTACCACGGCCACGTAATTCGCGCCGCTGCGGTCAATTCGAAACTGTTTGCCGCCCGGCGCAATGTAGGCGTGCCCGGGCAGGATGCGGTCGCCGTTTTTTGCTTCTGCAACGTTGATTTTGCAAAGCGAATCAAGGCGCGCCGCAAAGCTGGAGGTGAACCCAGCGGGCATGTGTTGCGTGATCACAATGGCGGGCGAGTCGGCCGGCATTTTGACCAACACCTCGCGTATGGCCTCTGTACCGCCTGTGGAAGCGCCAATGCAAATCACTTTTTCTGTCGATGTCAGCCGCGTTAAAACGCGCGGCGGGGCAGTTTGGGTTGGATTTGAGTCTGCGGTCGCCGCAACGGGCGGGGGCGCGGCGCGGCGAGCCACCTTGGCCTTGCTGGCAATTCGAATGCGTTCGACAATGTCGTCGCCCAATTCACGCAGCCCCGAAGAAACGCCTATGCGTGGTTTGGCCACAAAGTCCACCGCGCCCATTTCCAAGGCCCGCATGGTGATCTCTGCGCCTTTTTCAGTCAGCGTGGACACCATGACCACGGGCATCGGGCGCAACCGCATCAGGCGGGACAAAAACTCCAGGCCATCCATCTTGGGCATTTCAACGTCCAAGGTGATGACATCGGGGTTCAATTCACGAATCATTTCCCGGGCGGCCAGCGGGTCGTTGGCGGCGCCAATGCATTCCATGTCGGGTTGACGGTTGATGATCTCAGCCAACAAACTGCGCACCAATGCCGAATCGTCAACCACCACCACTGTGATTTTTCGCATTTATCAATACTGTCAGAACAAATCGACGGAACCGCCGGCACGTGACTGGGCCACTTTGGTGACCACTTCTTGGCGTTCCTGGCTTTCCAGGGTTTCGGGATGGGCATGGGCCAGGCGTTTGACCATGGCCTTGCCCGTGAACGGGAAAAACACGACTTTGCGAGGAAAAATATCCATCACGTCTTTTGAAACAATGGGGATGCGTTCTGTGGTCAGGTAGTCCAAAACAAATTTGGTGTTGCGCTCGCCCACGTTCATGGTGGTGAAGCCAGAAACCACCGCGCCGCCGCCAAACACCTTAGCCTGCATGTTTTCGCGGGATGAGCCCTGCTTGACCAATTCGTTGATCAGCAGTTCCATGGCATACGAGCCGTAGCGCCCCGATGTGTCGCCAGCGCCTTCGGGCAACATAAAGTGATTCATGCCCCCAATTCTGAGTTTGGAGTCCCAAATGCACGCCGCAATGCAAGACCCGAGCACCGTCATGATGACCATGTCGTCTTTGGAGACGAAATACTCACCCGGCAGAACCTTGGCTGCGTTGAATTTGAAATGGTGATCGTGAAAGAAAAACGATGCCTCGCCTGGCTTGCGCGGGGTCGTTTTCAGGGTTTGCAGTTGTGCGACGCTGTTTTGCATAAGGTCATACTTTTTGGTAGACGGTCTTGCCGCGCAACACGAAAAGTGTGCGGGCGTCGCTGAAATTTTCGGCATGGCCGACGAACAGGGTGCCTGCCGGTTTCATGACGCGGTGTATGCGTGCCAACACTTGGCGCTGCGTGGCGTTGTCAAAATAGATCATCACATTGCGGCAAAAAACCACATCGAATTGCTCTTTGAGCGTCCAGCCGTCCTCAATCAGATTGAGGGTGAAGAAGTCGATGTGTTTTTGCAACTCGGGCTTGACCCGTGCCATGCCTGCGTTCGCACCCTTGCCCCGCATGAAGTATTTCTGCAATTGCTGGGTGCTCAGGTTTTTGAGGTTTTCCTCCTTGTAAACCCCGCGTTGACCTGTGGCCAAAACCTTGGTGTCGATGTCGCTGGCCCAAATGCGAAATTTGCCATTGATGCCCAGCAAGTCAGCCATGGTCATGGCGATGGAATAGGGCTCCTCGCCGGTCGAGGCTGCGCTGCACCAAATTTTCCAATCGGCGTTGGGCTGCTGCTGCACCAACTTTTCCAATTCATGGAAGTGGTGGTTTTCGCGGTAAAAAGAGGTCAGGTTGGTGGTCAGAGCGTTGACGAACTCCTGCCACTCTGCGCCCCCCGAGCCCTCCAGCCAGTCCAAATAGGTTTTGAAACTGGCGTGCCCGGTTTCTCGCAGACGCCGCGAAATGCGGCTGTAAACCATGGCGTGTTTTCCGTCGTGCAGGCTGATGCCCGCTTGACGGTAAATCAACGCCTTGATTCGGGTGAAGTCTGCGTTGGACCAGACAAACTCACGTCCTTGTTCAATCGGGCCGTCGTCCGGGCTCATGGCATGGCTTTCTTTATCCCTGAGGGTAAAGTCATTGCCGAGTGCGACGCACCAGCGATGAGGTGTCCATGATCAAAGCCACTCGACCGTCGCCCAAGATGGTGGCTCCGGACACATTGGGGACTTTTTTGTAGTTGGCCTCCAAGTTCTTGATCACCACTTGCTGTTGACCCAGCAGCTCGTCGACCATCAAAGCAATACGCAGCCCGTCTGATTCGATCACCACCATGATGTTGTTGCCAGCATCGTTGGCGTCGGGTTTGCGTGGGACCTGGAAAATGCGGTCCACCTCAATCACGGGCATGTACTCATCACGCACTTTGACCAGTTGAGAGTCTTGTGCCACGGTGTTGATGTCGCTTGCCTTGACCTGGAAGGACTCCACCACCGAAGACAGGGGGAGGATGTAGACCTCATCGGCCACGCGCACCGACATCCCATCCATGATGGCCAAGGTGAGTGGCAAACGCACCTTCACGCTCATGCCATAGCCTTCGGCGGAGTCAATTTCAACCGTGCCGCCCAGCGAGGCGATGTTTTTCTTGACCACGTCCATGCCCACGCCACGGCCCGACACGTCTGTGACCACCTCGGCGGTTGAAAAGCCCGGTGCAAAAATCAGCTGCCAGACTTCCTGATCGGGCATGTCGTCCGACGCATCAATGCCTTTGGAGATGGCTTTGTCAATCAGTTTGCGGCGAGACAAACCGCGCCCGTCATCACGCACCTCGATCAAGATGGAGCCGCCCTGGTGGGCTGCCGACAGGGTGATGGTGCCGTGTTCGCTCTTGCCCGCCAACAGGCGTTGCTCGGGCAACTCCACACCGTGGTCGCAGCTGTTGCGTATCAAGTGGGTGAGCGGATCGGTGATTTTTTCGATCAGGCCTTTGTCCAGTTCGGTGGCTTCACCGTGAGTGACCAAGTCCACCTTTTTGCCCAACTTGCTGGCTAAATCGCGCAACATGCGGGGGAAGCGGCTGAACACCACCGACATGGGGATCATGCGGATCGACATGACCGATTCCTGCAAATCCCTGGTGTTGCGTTCCAAATCGGCCAGGCCCGAGAGCAACTGCTGGTTGAGCGCCGTGTCCAGCGACTGGCTGTTTTGCGCCAGCATGGCCTGGGTGATGACGAGCTCGCCCACTTGGTTGATCAATTGATCAATTTTGCTGACCGATACCCGCAGGGTTGACGTTTCGAGTTGTGTGGCCGAGGCGGCTTTTGCAGGGGCGGCTTTGGCGCTGGCCACCGAGCGGGCAGCCGGTTCGCCGCCAGCGCTGGTGTGCATGGCACTGCTTTCGTCCGAAGCGAGCATGCTTTGCGCGTGTTGGCGTGCCGTGACCGGGTTTCCTGGCGCGCCTGGGAACAAGCCATACCCTTGGACCAAGTCTTGGTTGGGCACGGAAGCCCCGGAACCCGATGGACTGCTGGACTGTATTGGGCTGCCAGGTGCGCCGGCAAACAAACCGTAGCCTTGCTCAATGAAATCGGTGTGGTCTGAAGCCGCGGCCACAGGGGCGGCGGTGGGCGCAGGTGTTTGAGCTTGCAGATCTTGCAGCGAAATCTTTTCTTTCGCCACATGGAAGGCAAACAGATCGAGCAAGTCGTCGTTCGAGCTGGTGGTTTCGATTTCGTAAATTTTGCAATCGCCTTCGGCGCGTTCGGCTTGGACCGTGCCCAGGCCTTCAATGTCCCGGAACAACTCTTTGATCGGGTCTGCCTGATCGGGCCGGTCCAGAGGGCCAATGACCGCTTTGATTTGGCGCAGCGCGCCAGGGGCCGACGCGGCTGGCATACCCCCCACCGAAGCTGGCGCCGGTGCCGGGGGAGGGGGAGGCGCAGGTGTGGGTGCCGGGGCAGCGGCCACGGGCGCATTGCCACTGGCCAAAGCCCGTATCCGGGCCACCAAGCCAGATGTTTCTGGCACATCCACCGCCAAACCCTGGTGCCGCCCCAGCAAACCCTTGAGCGCATCGGACGCCTCCAGCAGCACATCCACCATGGGCATGGTGGGCGTGAGCTCGTGGCGGCGCAGTTTGTCCAGCAACGACTCCATTTGATGGGTCAGTTCGGCCACATCTTCAAAGCCAAAGGTGGCTGCACCCCCCTTGATCGAGTGTGCACAACGAAAAATGGCGTTGAGCTCTTCGTCATCCACTGTTTCCAGATCGAGGTTGAGCAGCAACTGTTCCATTTGCTCCAAGTTCTCGCCCGCCTCTTCAAAGAAGATTTGGTAGAACTGGGTCAAATCAAATGAGTCGTCTTTTTTGTCGTCTGCCATAGGGCCGCTCATGAAAAAAGTTCTGAAGCCTGGTGCTCAGCTGGAGCTTGTAAGCAGGTTTAACGAATCACCTTGTTGATGACTTCTATCAGACGATGCGGATCGAAAGGTTTGACCAGCCACCCAGTGGCACCGGCACTGCGGCCGGCCTGTTTCATTTGATCGCTGGACTCGGTGGTCAGAATCAGGATGGGCGTGCCCTTGAAGTTGGGATGCTCGCGCAGTTTGCGTGTCAGGCCAATGCCGTCGAGGCGGGGCATGTTTTGGTCTGTCAACACCAGGTCGAATTGTTGCTTCTGGGCCTTTTCGAATGCGTCGACGCCATCCACGGCTTCAACCACTTGAAAGCCCGCACCGACCAGGGTGAAGGACACCATCTTGCGCATGGAGGCCGAGTCGTCAACGGCGAGGATCGAATGCATGGGGTTACCTTGTTGAGAAACGTTAATGAGGTGTGAGGGTCGGTTCAGAAGAGATCAACGGAGCCGGCGTCCATCTCGCTTTGGGTGACGGGGTTGGGACGCTCGGGCATGTACTGAACCAGCACACCCGATTCATACTCGTCGGGTTCCATGGCCTGTTCGGCCAATTTGTAGGCACAACCTTGGAGCACTTTGCCGGTGTGCACCAGCAACTGGTTGGCCATGTCGTGAAATTGCAGCTCGGTGACCGCAGCGTGCAGCGCCTGGCGAACCGGGTCAGATTTGCCAGTGCCTGGCAGGCGGTCTATGGATTCCATGGCGGTGTTGAACCGATCGAGCAAATTCGCGGTTGCATGGTCCAGCAGGCCTTCCAGGCGCTTGAGGTCGTTCATGGCCACCAGCAAGGAGTCCTGCAAATCGGCCACCACGCCCACGCTCATGTCCACCGAAGGCTCATGCGAGTGGTCGTGCAACGGTTCCACCACCGTGATGGGTTCACGTGGCCAGCGGCGTCGGTTGTCGTTGGATTGAGCGTTGGCTTCCATGGCTTCGAGGAACCTTCCCATGCGAGTTGGCTATCAATATCTCCAAATATAAGCGCCAAAGCGAGTGTAGACCAGAGTTGAGTCCCGGTAACACGAAAAATGGGACAGAAAATAACCATAATCGTGTAACACCACGCCCGAAGAGAACGCACTTGATGCAGCTCCATATTTTGCATTTGGAAGACAACCTGGCCGACCACGAGCTGGTCGAACACGTGTTGTCGAAAAGCGACTTGGATTGCCGGCTGACTTGGGTTGACACCTTGGAGGATTTTGAGGCCGCGCTGCTTACATCAGCCCCCAATGCGATATTGGTTGATTACCACTTGGCGGGTTTTTCGGGCATGGACGCTTGGGACTTGGTGCAGGCCAAGGGGTTGTTGGTGCCCTTTGTGTTGGTTTCGGGGGCGATAGGGGAGGCCACCGTGGCCGAGGCCATGGTGCGCGGCGTGAGTGACTACGTGGACAAAAACAAGCTCAACCGCCTGCCCAGGGTGTTGGAGCGTTCTTTGAGCTTTTTTGAGGCCAAACGTGCACAAGCGGAGTCTGCACGTGAGTTGGCAGAGTCGCGGCGCCGTTTGGCGGACTTGACCGAGCACCTTCAAGCCACGATTGAACGGGAACGTGCTGAAATTGCCCGCGAAATCCATGATGACATTGGCGGTTCTTTGGCCGCCGTGAAGCTGGACTTGGCCTGGATAGGGCGGCGCGCGATCGAACCTGAAACCCGCAGCCATGTGGACGCTGCTTTGCAAATGGCAGAGCATGCGCTGGGGGCGAGTCAACGCATCATGCGCAATTTGCGGCCCGCCGTGTTGGACCAAGGGTTGATGCCCGCCTTGCAGTGGTTGGTGCAAACCTTTGCCGACAGAACCGGTGTGCAGGTGAATTTGCAGGGCCGTGTGCAAAGGCCCGATATCTCCAAAGCGATCGAGCTGGTGGCCTACCGGACGGTTCAAGAGGCGTTGACCAACGTGCTCAAGCACGCCCATGCCCGCCAGGTGCAAATTGATGTGAGCGATTCGGAACGCTATTTGACGCTGGAAATCAGCGACGACGGGCGCGGCGCTTCGCAGGCCGACTTGGCCAAATTGCGTTCTTTCGGGCTTTTGGGTTTGAAAGAGCGCGCCCACACCGTGGGCGGTTGGCTGGACGTGGTCACGGGCGAGCAGCGGGGCTTGACCCTCATTTTGTCGATACCGCTGGAGGGTTCACCCGTGCATGACAATGGCAACTACAGGCTGGAGCAAGACGAATGATCAAGGTTGTGCTGTGTGATGACCATGCCGTGGTGCGACGCGGCATCAAAGACACTTTGCTGGAAGCAACCGATATACAGGTGGTGGGTGAGGCCGACGGTTATGCTTCTTTGCGCGAGGTGTTGCGACAACAAAAGCCCGACGTTCTGTTGCTGGACGTGGACATGCCCGGGCGCAGCGGGCTGGAAATTTTGAGTGTGATGCAGGAGGAACAATCACCGGTCAAAACCGTGATGGTGTCCATGTACCCCGAGGACCAATACGCGTTGCGCTGCCTCAAGGCCGGAGCAGTGGGTTACCTGAACAAGGGTGGGGACCCCGCCGCGCTCCTGACCGCCGTGCGCACCGTGGCCCAGGGCCGAAAATACATCACCCCGGAAATAGCGGAGCTGCTGGCCAACCACTTGAATGCGCCGGCCGGGGGTGAGCTCCATTCCAGTTTGTCTGAACGCGAATTGCAGACCTTGCGCAAAATTGCTTCTGGCAAGAAATTGTCGCAAATCGCTGAGGAGTTGATGATCAGCCCCAAAACCGTGAGTGTTTACCGGGCGCGGGTGCTGGAAAAACTGGGGTTGACCAACAGCGCGGAACTGACGGTTTACGCCATACGCAACCAGCTGGTGTAGGGCGAATCAACCCCCCACGAAAATTTGAGAGATCACCTGCATCAACCTTGCGACGGGTCTGTCCAGCATGGGCAAAGTGAAGGCAATGCCGATCAAGCCCACCGACAAGGTCATTGGAAAGCCAATGGCAAACACGTTCATTTGCGGTGCGATGCGTGAAACAATGCCCATGACCACGTTGATGAACAACAACATGCCGATCATGGGCAAGGCGATCCACAGCCCGTAACTGAAGATGACGGTGCCCAGCTCGTGCAGGCGCAGCTGCCGCACCGAGGCCAAAGCGTTTTCACCCACGGGGAAGCGGTCGAAACTGGCTACCACCGCCTGAATGATCATCAGGTGCCCATTGAACACAATGAACAGCAACATGGACGTGTTGCCAAAAAAACGGCCCACGGTGCTGGTTTGGGAGTTGGTGGAGGGGTCGAAAAACCCTGCAAAGTTCAAACCCATTTGCAGGCCGATGATTTCGCCCGCCATTTCAATGGCCGCAAAAACAATCCGCACAGACAGCCCAATGGCCACCCCAATGGATATTTGTTGTATGACTGCGCCCATTGCGGCGCTGCTGGTGAGCGAAATAAAGGCTGGGTTCGGCAGGGCAGGTTGCACGCAAAGGGCAATCACAAAAGCCATGCCGATTTTGGTGCGGGTGGGCACCGAGCGTGACGAAAATATGGGCGCGCTCGCAAACACCGCCAGCACGCGCAAGAACGGCCAAATGATGGGGGAAACCCAGGCCATCAACTGGGCTTCGGTGAAAGTGACCATGGGCCCGTTCATGGGTGCTTTTCAGGGCTGGTTGGCTCGCCGAGCCGCTGGGCTAAACGGTGTAGGTGGGTATGGCCAGCAGCGAGCGGCGAATGAATTCGACCAGGGTGGTGAGCATCCAGGGGCCAGCAGCCGCAAACACCGCGACTGCCGCCAACAGCTTGGGCACGAAAGACAGGGTTGCTTCGTTGATTTGGGTGAGTGCCTGAAACAGGCTGATCAACAAACCCACAGCCAAAACGGCGCCCAAAATAGGGGCTGCCACCGTGAGCAGCATGAACAGGGCGTTTTGGCTGATGGTGAGTACGGCTTGGGGGTCCATGGTGCAGGCTTCCGTGAATCATGGCGCAAAGCTGGCGGCCAGCGAACCCACCAGCAGGTTCCAGCCGTCGGCCAGCACAAACAACATCAGCTTGAAGGGCAGTGCCACCAAAACAGGCGACAGCATCATCATGCCCAAAGACATGAGAACGCTGGCAACCACCATGTCTATGACCAGAAAGGGGATGAAGATCATGAAGCCGATCTGGAAGGCGGTTTTGAGCTCGCTGATGACAAAAGCGGGAACCAAGACCCGCAAGGGGGCGTTCTGCACGTTGACTTCGGGGCCGAGCTTGGCCAAGCCTGCGAAAAGCTGAAAGTCGGATTGCCGGGTTTGCTTGGTCATGAAGTCGCGCATGGGCGCTTCGGCTTTTTGGATGGCTTGTTCAAAAGGCAGGTTGTTTTGGGTGTACGGAAGGTAGGCGTCCTGGTAGACCTTGTCCAACGTGGGCCCCATGACGAACATGGTCAGAAAAAGCGACAAACCCACAATCACCTGTGTGGGCGGCGCCGACTGGGTGCCCAAGGCTTGGCGCATCAAAGACAACACAATCACGATGCGGGTGAAGCCGGTCATCATCAACAAAATGGCCGGTAAAAAAGACAATGCTGTGAAAAACAGCAATGTTTGAATGGGCACCGAATAGCTGGTGCCCCCGGCGCCTTGCCCGACGATGAGTGGCAGTTGCCCCGAAGGAACCGCGGTTTGCGCTCCAACCCACACGGGCAAAACCGCCAAAACAAGGCAGGCCAGCCACCGGGTGGAGGTTTGCCGGTTCATCAGGATGCGTCCTTGATGGCTTGGGCCACGGCTTTGTAGCTGGGGACTGCCACCGCTTGGGGCACTTCGTTGGCTTCTTCTGGGGCAATGGGCCGGGCTTCACTCAAGCCCACCACGGAAGGGACGGTTGCGGTGTGCAGTGTGCGCACATGCTGGGGCGTAACACCCAAAGTCAGTTGTACGGTGCCCTGCGGCCCCGAAACTTCAACCACCACCACCCGCTGCTGCTGGCCCAGCGCCAATTGCGAAACCAGACGCAGTTTGGTGCTTTGGGCGTTTCCGCCGGGAATCATGCGCTTTTTGAACCACTGGGCACCCCAGGCGGCCAAACCCAACAGGGCCAGAAGACCCAGCGCAGGCGCATAAGAACCCAGTGAAATAACTGACTCGTTCATGGCAAAGGTGGTTTCAGTGTTTGCTCACCCGGCGCAGGCGCTCAGAGGGGGTCACGATGTCTGTCAACCGGATGCCGAACTTCTCGTTCACGACCACCACCTCGCCCTGGGCGATCAGGTACCCGTTGACCAGCACGTCCATGGGTTCGCCGGCCAGCGCATCCAGTTCCACAATCGAGCCCTGGGCCAATTGCAGGATGTATTTGATGGGCACCTTGGTTCGGCCCAACTCCACCGAAAGCTGCACCGGAATGTCCAGCACCATGCTGATGTCGTTGTTGGCGGTGTTGGTGGCTTGAATGTCGTCGCCATCAAAGTGGGGCGCGCTGCTGGCGAAGTCTCCGCTCATGCCGGAGGTGTGCTGCTGCTCTTGCAGGGCCTGGGCCCAGTCGTCAGCCATGGATTCCTCAGCGTTGGTGTCGTTGTCGTTTGCCATCAATTGCCTCCATGCCAGGTTTTGTCGCTGCTGCGGTGTATGCGAACCACTTTCAAGGCATATTTGCCGTTGTGGGTGCCGTATTCGGCGTCGAAAATGGGCACGCCATCTACTTTGGACTGAATGACGTTCTCCCGTTCCAGTTCAATAAAGTCGCCTACCTTCAGGGCCAGGAGTTGCTCCACGGTGGCGTCGGCCTTTGCCAATTCGGCCACAATTTCCAACTCGGCCGCCTGTATTTCCTGGCTCAGCAATTTCACCCAGCGGCGATCCACCTCGATCGAGTCCCCTTGCACTGCCGAATAGAGCAGGTCGCGAATCGGCTCCAGTGTTGAATAGGGAATGCAGATGTGCAACGAGCCTGTGAGATCGCCGATTTCCAGGGTGAAGCTGGTGCTGACCACAATTTCACTGGGCGTGGCAATGGTGGCGAACTGTGGCTGCATTTCAGAGCGTTGGTAGCTGAGCTCCAACGGGTAAACGCCCTTCCAAGCCTTTTTGTACTCTTCTGTAACCACTTCAACCAGGCGGTTGATGACGCGCTGCTCGGTGGGCGAGAAGTCGCGCCCTTCGATGCGGGTGTGGTATTTGCCGGTGCCGCCAAACAGGCTGTCGATCACGCCGAACAACAAGGTGGGTTCGCACACCACCAGACCGCTGCCACGCAGGGGCCGAACCGCCACAATGTTGAAGTTGGTGGGAACAACCAACTCGCGCAGAAACATGCTGTACTTTTGCACCTGCACTGTGCCCACCGAAATCTCGGGGCTGCGGCGTATGAAGTTGAACAGGCCCACACGCAGGTTGCGCGCAAAGCGCTCGTTGATCACCTCCATGGTGGGCATGCGCCCACGCACAATCCGTTCCTGGCTGGACAGGTCGTAGCTGCGTATGGCGCCCTGCGGCGCATCGTCCTTGGCAAGTTTTTGGCTCTCGCCCGTGACGCCTTCTAGCAGGGCGTCAATTTCGTCTTGTGAAAGAAAGGCGTCGCTCATGACCGGTTCGGCTGTGTCAGTCGCTCACTGAACGATGAAGCTGGAGAACAAAACCGCTTCCACCGGGCTGTAACCTTTTTTGTTGGTGGGCATGTCGGTGACTTCGCGTATCAGTTCCAGAATCTCTTCCGCCAGTTTGTCCTTGCCATCGGGGCTTAGCAAATCTGCGGATGTGCGTTTGGACACCGCTTTCAGGATGCCATTGCGCAAAACGGGCATCAAGGCCTTGATAGCTTCCCCTGTGGGGGCATCCATGATTTGAAGGGTGATGCCCACCTGAGCAAAACGACTTGCCCCCTGATCGCCCAGGTTAACCACCAGGCTTTCAATGGGCATGAACACGGGTGGGGTTGCCGGCTTTGAGTGCTTGGCGGTTTCTTTGGTTGCTGCTTTCCCGTCCCCTTCTTCGCTGTCCGCGTGGTCGCCCTTCTTCAAGAAGAAGAACGCACCACCACCGCCCAGGGCCAAAACGACCACGCCGATGATGATGAAAAGCATTTTTTTGCTTTTCGGTTTTGCGGCTTCAGCGCCTTCTGCAGGAGGTTTGGCTGACATGGTGGGCTTTCTTCAGAGGTCGGTCTGAGGTGTGCACGGCGTGCTGACCATTGATACGGTGTCGTGTAGATTATGACCCGGCATGCACCCGTCTAAAGCTGTAAAAACCGCAAAATACGCCCGCAGATGCCCGCTTAAGGGCCTTATCGCACATTAAGCATAAATGTCGACACTTGATGTGGAGCGCGGGGTCCAACGCTGTGCGGTGATGGATTCGGCTTCGGAGGTTTTGACAAACTGGTTTGCGTGCCCCTTGGGGGCGCTGTGGGAGAGGTGTGGGTTTTGCTGTGCTGATTGGTGGGCTTGCGAACCCACCGAAAAGCCTGCCAAACCCAAGCCACTGCGAGCCAACAAATCGTTTAGCACCTGTTCGGCGTTGTTTTGCAAGGCAACACGGGCTGAAGCGTCGTTGGTGCGGAAGTCCAATTGCGCTTTGTCGCCGTCCAACGTGACCTCCACTTGCAGGGCTTGGTCGGTGCCAATGTCCAAATTGATGCTGGCGCGTTTGACATTTTGACTGGCCCAATAACTCACTTGGGTTCCCAGGTTTTGGAAAGCGTCACCCATGGCTTCGCCAAGGCTTGCGGCAAAGCTGGAGCTGGCGTTTGAATCGGCATCGGCCGTACCCAGCGTCTCGTGTTGTGACTCGTCCAGCAGCAAGTTTGCGCCGCCTTCGCCTTTGCCACCCGCTGAGGCATCTTGCGAGGCGTTGCGACTGATTGAAAGACCTTGGCCCGCAGGGCCGCTTTCAACAGCCGTTTCTGGAGATGCTGCAGGGGAGGTTTCTGCCGTTGCGGCTTGCAAACGATTGCCCGGATTGCCGGGAATGCTCATGTGCCAAGCTTGTGTGGCGGCCGCGTCCAGGCCCATCGCTTGGGTCAACGCCTGGGGCGGGGGCAGCACCCGGCCCGCCACTTTGGCCGCCGCAGACACCGCTTTGCCTACCGTTGCGACCGGTTCCTTTTCAGCGTGGTTTGGACCTTGAGTGTGCGTGTCCTTGGGAGTAGCCGTGTTTTTTGGGGCAGCTGTTTCGAGGATCTCAGCTTCCGGTGCCTCGATACCTTCAAGTTTCTCCGCGTCTATGTTTGGGGCGGCAGAAAGGAGCGTTAAGTTGCTTTTGGCAATAGGAGCCTCTGGGGAATGCGTCATCCCGCTTGACGCAATCGGCTCAGCCGTAACACTCGTTGAGATGAAGGGACTGGGGGGTATTTGGTCTTCAAGTTTTTGGTCAGTTGCAAATGGTGTGTTGGGTGTGTCTCTAAGGGCTCCAGAAGGAGGCGTCCTGTCGAGGGTTACCGAAGCATCTTCGTCAATCGGCTCAGCCGCAACACTCGTTGAGTCGATGAGACTAGGAGCTATTTTGTCTTCAAGTTTTTGGTCAGTTGCAAATGGTGTGTTGGGTGTGTCCCTAAGGGCTCCAGAAGGAGGCGTCCTGTCGAGGGTTACCGAAGCATCTGCCTCGATCGGCTCAGCCGTAACAATCGTTGAGATGAAGGGACTGGGGGGTATTTGGTCTTCAAGTTTTAGGTTTGGCGCAGTAGGAATTTCGATTACCCCAGGCCAGTTGTTTGAACTTGCGGCGTTTAATTCCACCTGCAGTTTAGAATCCAAAGCAGGCGTTTTATTGGCGTTGTTTTCAAAATTATGGATGGCAAGTGAAGGTATTTCGAGGACTTGTTTTTCTGAGATTAATGAATTGATACCGTTCTCTGCAAATTTCTTTATATTATTCTTGCTTAAACTATTGACTGCTGCTGTATTTTTGAAATTAAGAAAACCGTCGGTTAATTTAATGTCGTTATTTTCAATTGTAT
>JBDKEX010000095.1:0-4681 GCA_039798985.1 Pseudomonadota bacterium
ATGTCGACGAGCTGGCTCAGCATCCGAGCTATCGTGGGCCAGAGTACGTGGCGCTGGGCCGGTCGGTGGCGGGCGAAGGATGGCTCACGCCAGCCATCCTTGAAACGGCGGTGCGCACGGACCGCCATCACCCGCAGGACCTCAAGAAGGTCTGGCACTATCTGGCCCGATTCGGGGATCGCTCTGCAGGCTGATTTGCGTCTGGCCCGTGCACGAGTACAGCTGTGACGAAAACTTTACGTCTCGCCTGTGTCAGGGCGCGTGGGGACCGCGACGCCTAACCTTGAGTTGTTGCTGACAGCGGCATCAAGGAGTGCTGCCCTTGTTCACTGCGCTCGCTGGCTGCATCCTTTAATATGCCGCTACAGCAAAACGCGGGCTTTAGGCATTGACCTGCCCCCACCCGCCGTCTGCACCGCTTTCGGCGTATATTTCGCGGTAGGCAGTACACCAGCCTCAACTGTGGGAGTGTCTTCGTGAGCATGGTTCGAGTCGCGAAAATCGTTGTTGACGCTGCGTTTCTGGAGCAATTCAGAGCGGCCCTGAAAGAAGGCGTTGAAAGTTCAATCAAACTTGAACCTGGCGTCAAGACTCTGTACGCTGCGTCCGCAGTGGAAGATCCCACGCAATTCACGATCCTTGAAATCTATTCTGATCGAGCTGCGTATGAATCACACATTACAACGCCTCACTTTCTCAAGTACAAAGCCGCGACGCAGCACATGGTCAGGTCGCTCGAACTCACCGATTGCACAGCGCTGGTACCTGACATGAAGATCAAATGACCCACAAGACCATCGACCTGCTCTGAGTAGCCCTGCGTGACCTGACTCCCTGCGCTGACCATCCAGGGAATTGAACTGACCCCGTTAAGTTGGACGCGCTATGGGTGAAGTGCTTAAGACATCCGTGACCTACCATGGCGGCCTCATTGCAGCGTCAGGCCGATGCCGGAGAAAACGGATTGAAAACATCTGCCCCCAGTGCATTGAAATCGTCAACGTTTCTTGTTGCGACCGTCAATCCGTGCACTTTAGCGGTAGCAGCGATCATGGCGTCTTCGTACAGCGTATCGGATTTTCTGTGCATCAATCGCGCCCATGCCCTGAAGGTAGCCGCATCCATAGGCAAAACGTTGTAGGTGCCAGCCACCAACTCCAGCCAGGTTTCAATTTCTCTCGCTTTGCCTGGGTCTTGTTCGCGCGTCAGCTCGATGCCCGCTTGTATCTCGCCGAGGGTCACTGCAGAAAGGTACAACTGGGCGTCATCAAGCGATTCCAGCCAAGCCACAACACCTCCGTGTGGGCGCTGCTTGCGGAGTTCAGATATCACGTTTGTGTCAAGCAGATACGTGCTCTTCACAGCAATGGCTCCACATTCCGGCGCCTCGCGCTGCCCCGTTCATGCACGATCAAGTCGGACCGGGCCTGGTCAGAGAGCAACAATTGCTTCAAAGAGGGGCGCGCCGCAGACTGCAAGCGGCGCCATTCCCGTACCGGCACAAGCACCGCTGCTTCAGCACCTCTTCTTGTCACCATCTGCGGCCCTTCCACAAGGCACGCATCCAAGAACTCACTAAAACGCGCTTTCGCATCCTGCACTGGCCACGTATGCATAGCAACCCCAGAAAAACTAGTTAGATGACTAGTTTTTCATGATTCGATTCATATGTCAATCCGCCTCTTGTATTGACCGATTGGACCCTATGCCACACTGTTGATATACCAGAGGGTTTCGACTGTGCCTTGTCACACATTCGATCCAATGGTTTGGGTTTGGGGTGCGCGAGTGTGCACTCACTATTCGGTCAGGCGAATCCGAGCTGTGCGGCCATTAAGATTTCGTTCGGCCACAGCGCTGCAAATCTGCGGCCTAATAGCTTGCTGAAATTCTGGCAGCGCAGTGATGCCCAAGCCGCACAGGAGCCCCTTTTGCTTCGTAGTTCCTATTCTCTGCTGGTGCTCATCGCTCTGGCGCTTGGCGCAACGACAGCTCTTGCGCAGTCCACCACGGCTTCAGAAGCCAGCACTTGCCCCGGAGGAGTGGCAACTGTGTCGGGTGCAAATTCTGTTGACTTTTCCGACGTATGTGCAGGCGTGACTTCGGCTCTCAAATTTCTATCAATCCACCAGGTAATACCCACAGAGCCTGTCGCAATTGAAGTCACTCAAAATCTGCCGCGGGAGGCTGGCCCCACTGCGGTGGGCTGCTACATTGAAGCAAGACGCCGGGTTTACATGGTTCCGTACAGCAAGTTTCGAAAAGCCAAAACTTGGTTCGGAGTGCCCATCAACCGAGAGCTCTTTCGCGCTGTAGCCTCTCATGAGGCGGCCCACGCTGTTGGCGCCTGCCACTTCAAGATTCCCAACCCGACCATCCAAGCCAAAGAATATCTGGCCTATGTCACCATGTTTTCGGTCATGCCCACCCAACTGCGCCAGCAAGCGTTGCGCAAAGTGAAGACGGAAGGGTTCAGCACTTTGGATCGTTTTACTCCGCTCCTTTACAGCTTTGACCCCATGCGATTTGGTGCAGAGGCCTATCGACACTTCGCTGCCGCGACGGACCAGACCGCGATCATCCAAGGCCTGCTTGTTGGTACCGTCTTGCAGGACTAACCGATTCGCACTTTTCATTACCCAGCGTGCGGCCCAACCCCTCGCCCGCGCATTTTTAATGAAAGTGCCAAGGCGGCTCGGGGCTTATACTGGGCCTTGGGCATCAGCATTCAACCTCCCGGAGCTACGCATGTCTTCCGTGAAGCGCATTCAGTTCACCGCGACCATCAGTGCACCCGCTTCAGAGGTGTGGCGGCACATCACTTATCTGGAGAGCTACAAGCGTTGGGCTTCGGCTTTCGCAGAGGGCTGTTACTTCGAAGGCTCCTGGGAAGCGGGTTCGAGGATGCTTTTTTTGGCCCCGGGTGGAGACGGAATGGTCTCTGAGATCGCGGCCAACCAAAAAAACGAATTTGTTTCCATACGCCACATCGGATTTAAGTCCAACGGCCTGGAAGACACAAGCAGCGAGGCCATACGATCCTGGATGCCTGCCTATGAGAACTACACCCTTCTGCCGTTGCAAGGTGGCACCAAGATGGTTGTGGACCTGGACGTGACCTCCGACTTCGAGGAAGACATGAACCAGGCTTGGCCAAAGGCGCTCAACTTGCTCAAGAAGCTGTGCGAATCCACCAACGCCTGATTGTTCGTTCACCCGCACTCACCACACACAAGCCATGAACTCCATTGACACCTACAACGCCATGGGCGCCGACTGCCTGCCCGGCCTGCTGGGCATTGTGTTCACCGAAGTGGTGAATGGGCGCGCCCTGGCAGGGCTGCAGGTCGAAAAGCGCCACATGGCACCGAATGGCTTTTTGCATGCCGGCTCGGTGGTTACGCTGGCCGACACGGCCGCTGGTTATGGCTGTTTGGCGAGTCTGCCGCCCGGCGCTTCGGGCTTTACCACTGTGGAGCTGAAGTCCAACCACTTGGGCACCGCCCGCGACGGTGCTATTGAATGCGTAGCCACGGCCGCTCATTTGGGCAAAACCACGCAGGTTTGGGACGCTGTGGTCACCCACAAAGAAACCGGCAAAACCATTGCCATGTTCCGTTGCACGCAAATGATTCTGTACCCCAAAGCAACGGCGTCTAACCAAAGCTGAGTTTGCTGGGTGGTGCGTGGCCGTTGAGTTGTCCAACCAATGAGCCCCATTTTCAGAACGAGCAATCGATGAAGCAGGTACCCTGTTCCGGCAATCGACCTGCAACGCAACAATCAGTCCGATCTCATCAAGAGGGCAACCATGACAACCGATGAAAAACCCAAAGGACCCGCGTCCTATTTTCCGTCGATTGAGAAAAAATACGGCCAACCTATTAATTACTGGTTGGAGCTTGTGGGCGCAAAAACGGGCTTGAAGCACATGGAAAGGGTTGCGTGGCTCAAAACCGAACATGGCATGGGCCACGGGCACGCCAATGCAGTGGTTGCCTATGTATTGGCCCGCCAGAGCCCACAACCCTCCGACCCCAAAAGATAGACCCGGAACACTCCATGTCCAAACTTCGCGTAGAAAGTTTCACCATTTCGCTGGACGGTTTTGGGGCGGGGCCAGATCAGGACATCAACAACCCACTGGGTGTGGGCGGGGCCTCGCTGCACGGCTGGGCCATTCCCACCCGAACCTTCCAAAAGCATTTGTTTGGCAACGACAACGGGGCAACAGGGGTTGATGAAGACTTTGCCGCTCGCGGTTTTCAGAACATAGGGGCCTGGATTCTTGGCAGGAACATGTTTGGGCCGGTTCGTGGGCCTTGGCCAGACGAAAGCTGGCGGGGTTGGTGGGGCGAAAACCCGGTTTACCAAGTGCCGGTGTTTGTGCTGACCCACCACCCGCGTGCTCCGCTGGTCATGGAAGGCGGCACCACTTTCCACTTCGTGACGGAAGGCATTGCAGCCGCCTTGGCTAAAGCCCGTGAAGCGGCCGCAGGCAAAGATGTTCGGGTGGGCGGCGGCGTACAAGTGATTCAACAATACCTTCGCCAGCGCTTGATCGACGAAATGCACATTGCGATTTCGCCCGTTCTGCTTGGTGCGGGCGAAAGGTTGTTTGAAGGCATCAACCTGCCGGCCTTGGGCTACGCTTGCACACGGCACGAAAGCACGGCACTTG
>JBDKEX010000096.1:0-15467 GCA_039798985.1 Pseudomonadota bacterium
GACATGGCGGCACGCATGGGCGTGCAGTACGACGAAATCAGCATTCGCCCTGAGTTCGAGGCTTTTTTGGGCTCGCTCACCCCCTTGTTTCAAGGCAAAGCGGTTGACACCACCGAAGAAAACTTGCAGGCACGCATACGCGGCACCATGCTGATGGCTTTGAGCAACAAGCTCGGCAGCATTGTGTTGACCACCGGCAACAAAAGTGAAATGGCCACCGGTTATTGCACCCTGTACGGTGACATGGCGGGCGGCTTCGCCGTGATCAAAGACGTGGTCAAAACCCTGGTGTTCAAACTCGCATGGTGGCGCAACGCCAACGATCCCTACGGCACCTGTGCCAACCCAATCCCCGAGCGCATCATCACCCGTCCGCCCAGCGCCGAACTGCGACCCGATCAAAAAGACCAAGACAGCCTGCCGCCCTACGAAGTGCTGGACGCGATCGTGGAGCGCTACATGGAAAACGACCAAGACCCCGCCCAAATTGTGGCCGCAGGGTACGACCAACAAGCGGTGGATCAGGTGGTTCGTTTGATTCGAATCAACGAATACAAGCGCCGCCAATCACCCGTGGGCGTGCGCGTGACCCACCGCAGTTTTGGCAAAGACTGGCGCTACCCCAACACCAACCGCTTTCGCGGTTGAACCCTGGCTGCGCATGGGCAGGTGGGCTGACCCCATCCGTGGTACGATTTTGCAAGCATTGACCATCCCGGAGCCTAAAGCATGAAGCAAATCACCGCCATCATCAAACCCTTCAAACTTGAGGAAGTGCGCGAAGCGCTTGCCGAGCAGGGCGTGACTGGCTTGACCGTGACCGAGGTGAAGGGTTTTGGCCGGCAAAAAGGCCATACCGAGCTCTACCGGGGTGCTGAATACGTGGTGGATTTTTTGCCCAAAGTCCGCATTGAGGTGGTGGTGAATTCGGGCGACGTGGAGCGCTGCCTCGATGCCATTATTCGCGCTGCGCGTACCGGCAAAATCGGGGACGGCAAGATTTTTGTGACGCCAGTGGAGCGGGTGGTTCGTATTCGCACCGGCGAACAAGACGAAGCCGCAATTTGACCCCAGGTGCTGGTGCACCAAAATCGGGGTGATCTTGGGTGGGGGTTAAAACCCCTGCACCAGAGACCAAATGGCGGCCAACCAAACGGCTGCTGCCAACAACAAGCTCAACAACACGGCTGCGCTGCCCATGTCTTTGGCGCGTTTAGACAGCGCGTGCCACTCTGGGCCGACGCGGTCTATGGCGGCTTCAATGCCGGTGTTCAGCAATTCCACCACCAGAACCGCCACCCACACCGCAATCAACAGGGCGACTTCCAACCAAGTTTGGCCCAGCCAAAAAGCCGCTGGAACCAGAACCAGTGCCAACAACGCTTCTTGCTTGAATGCAGGCTCGTGCCACGCCGCCTGCAATCCCGCAAAAGAATAACGGGTGGCGTGCAGCAGGCGTGCCAAGCCTTTGCGCTGCTTTTGGGCGGTAGGTGCCTCTTGGTGGGGGTGCTGCATAGGACTTTTATTATCGTTTTTTGACGTCGGGCAGTTTGTGAACCACCAGCCGGGTCCCCGCCCAAGCGTCGTGCCAAAACTGCTGTTCGGGATGAAACCGGGCCAGCACGGTCCAAATGCCCACCCAACCCAGGGCAAGGACCGCTACCTCCACGCCCGACAACCCCAGCAGCCAGCCCACCGTCAAGGGCGGTAAAAACCAGACCCAGCTGAGCACGTAGCGAACCAGCGCCCGCTTTTGGGTAATGGCTTGGCCCTGGACATCGACCATTTTGATGTGCCAGGTTTTCATGGCCAGCGTTTGCCCTTTGCCCCAAAACCAAGTGAAATAAATGCCAAACACCAAGAACAAAAACGCCTGCTGTGCGTGTCGGTTGTCCAGCGCATGTCGGGTTTGGGTCAAGGTGCTGAACAGGTAGCCCGCTATAAAGACCACCCCGAACAGCAACATGCCCTCGTAAAGCCAGCAGGCCATGCGTTTGGGCAGGCTGGGGGTCACAAGGTCGGTGGGTGGGCTCTGGGGCCTTGGGGCTGTATCTGACACGTGGGCCTGCATTGCGGTAATTGTGTGTGCCCGGATTTTCGCATTCTTGGAGCCCGCTGGCCTGTAGCCCGCACCAAGACCCAAAGCCCGCCTGTTTTTATCGTGCGATAATCAATGGCTACCACACAAATTAGGCAAACGGATCAAAGTCGAGCGGTGCACCCGCCCATGGTTTTGGTCTTAAGTCTCGAAGCAGCTTCACAAGAGCGGGCCAAGAGGCACCCCAGGTTTTTCGTCAGAGAAATACTTCAGAGGTTCATCATGGAAATCAACAAAGCCGAAATCTCGGCCGCTACACAGTCCCCCGCATCCAACGCCCCCGAACTCATGGGCGCAGAAATCATGGTCCGCGCTTTGCAGGCCGAAGGCGTCAAGCAAATTTGGGGATACCCAGGTGGCGCAGTGCTGTACATCTACGACGCGCTGTACCGCCAAGACTCGATTCAACACGTGTTGGTGCGCCACGAACAGGCCGCCGTGCACGCTGCCGATGGGTTTGCCCGCGCCACTGGCGAGGTGGGCGTGGCCCTGGTGACCTCGGGCCCCGGCCTGACCAATGCTGTCACCGGCATCGCCACTGCCTACATGGACAGCATCCCGATGGTGATCATCTCGGGTCAGGTGCCCACGGCTGCCATAGGTTTGGATGCTTTCCAGGAATGCGACACCGTTGGCATCACGCGACCCATCGTCAAGCACAACTTCCTGGTCAAGGACGTGCGCGATTTGGCCGAGACGATGAAAAAGGCGTTTCACATTGCTCGCAGCGGGCGCCCCGGCCCGGTGGTGGTGGACATCCCGAAGGATGTGTCCTTCAAAAAAATCCCGTTCGCCGGTTACCCTGAATCGGTGACCATGCGTTCCTACAACCCGGTGCGCAAAGGGCATGGCGGGCAGATACGCAAGGCCTTGCAGCTGTTGCTGGGCGCAAAACGTCCGTACATTTACACCGGTGGCGGCGTGCTGCTGGGCAATGCGGTGCAAGAACTGCGCACCTTGGTGGACATGCTGGGCTACCCGGTGACCAACACCCTGATGGGCTTGGGTGCTTACCCGGCCACCGAGCCCAAGTTTCTGGGCATGCTGGGCATGCACGGCACCATTGAAGCCAACAACGCCATGCAAAACTGCGACGTGCTGCTGGCGGTGGGTGCGCGTTTTGACGACCGTGTGATCGGCAACCCAAAGCACTTTGCCTCAGTAGAGCGCAAGATCATTCACATCGACATTGATCCGTCCAGCATCTCCAAGCGGGTGAAGGTGGATGTGCCGATCGTGGGCGATGTCAAGGACGTGCTCACTGAAATGATCGCCATGATCCAAGAGGGGCAGCAAAAGCCGGACGAAACTGCGTTGGCGCAGTGGTGGAAAAGCATTGAGGTGTGGCGCAGCCGCGACTGTTTGAAGTACGACCGTGGCAACACCGAAGTCATCAAGCCGCAGTACGTGATTGAGACGCTGTGGAACATGACCCGAGACGCCGACGCGTACGTGACGTCCGACGTGGGCCAGCACCAGATGTGGGCCGCGCAGTTCTACAAGTTCAACCAGCCGCGCCGGTGGATCAATTCCGGCGGCCTGGGCACCATGGGCGTGGGCATTCCTTACGCCATGGGCATCAAGCTGGCCAAGCCCGAAAGCGAAGTGTTCTGCGTGACCGGCGAAGGTTCGGTGCAGATGAACATTCAGGAATTGTCCACCTGCTTGCAGTACAACACACCGATCAAGATCTTGTCGCTGAACAACCGTTACCTGGGCATGGTGCGTCAGTGGCAGGAAATTGAATACTCGGGCCGTTACAGCCACAGTTACATGGACGCGCTGCCGGACTTTGTCAAATTGGCGGAGTCTTATGGACACGTGGGCATGAAGATCGAACGTCCACAAGACGTTGAGCAGGCCCTGCACGATGCGCGCACCAAGTACAAAGACCGCACCGTGTTCATTGACTTCCGAACAGACCCCACCGAGAACGTGTTCCCGATGGTGCAGGCCGGCAAAGGCATCACCGAGATGCTGTTGGGCTCCGAAGACCTTTAATTTTTAGACGAATCTATTTGCAGCCAAACCTGCGCATTACCGTGCGCAGGGGAGGGCCCCAAAGAAGAGGAATCAACACATGAAACACATCATTGCCGTATTGCTCGAAAACGAACCCGGTGCCCTGTCGCGCGTGGTGGGGTTGTTTTCTGCCCGTGGTTACAACATCGAGTCGCTCACCGTTGCGCCCACCGAAGACCCTTCGCTGTCGCGCATGACCATACAGACCACAGGTTCTGACGACGTGATCGAGCAGATCACCAAGCACTTGAACCGTTTGATCGAGGTGGTCAAGGTGGTGGACCTGACTGAAGGCGCTTACACCGAACGCGAATTGATGATGGTGAAGGTGCGCGCGGTGGGCAAAGAGCGCGAAGAGATGAAACGCATGGCGGACATTTTCCGTGGGCGCATCATTGACGTGACCGAAAAAAGCTACACCATTGAATTGACTGGCGATCAGTCCAAGAACGATGCGTTTTTGGAAGCGATTGACCGCACCGCCATTCTGGAGACGGTGCGCACGGGTGCCAGCGGCATTGGGCGTGGCGAGCGCATTCTGCGCGTTTAGAATCCAACCTTTTTCGGGCTCAGCCAACACACCGTTCGGGCTGGGTCTGTCGAAAGCCCTTCGACGGGCTCTTTCACGAACGGCAACCCCTATCCCAACAAGGAATGAATATGAAAGTTTTCTACGACAAAGACTGTGACCTGAGCCTGATCAAAGGCAAAACCGTGGCCATCATTGGTTACGGCAGCCAAGGCCACGCCCACGCCCAAAACTTGAACGACAGCGGCGTCAAGGTTGTGGTGGGTCTGCGCAAAGGCGGCGCTTCATGGGACAAAGTGGCCAAGGCCGGCTTGACCGTGATGGAAGTGAACGACGCTGTGAAGGCTGCTGATCTGGTCATGATCCTGTTGCCAGACGAGAACATCCCCGAGGTGTACAACAACAACGTTGCCCCCAACATGAAGCAGGGCGCGACCCTGGCCTTTGCCCATGGTTTCAACGTGCACTACAACCAAGTTGTGCCGCGCGCCGACCTGGACGTGGTCATGATCGCCCCGAAGGGCCCCGGCCACACCGTGCGTTCCGAATACCTCAAAGGCGGCGGCGTGCCCTCTCTGGTCGCTGTGTACCAAGACAAGTCCGGCAAGGCCCGTGACCTGGCTTTGTCCTATGCCATGGCCAACGGTGGCGGCAAAGGCGGCATCATCGAAACCAACTTCAAAGAAGAAACCGAAACCGACTTGTTCGGCGAACAGGCTGTGTTGTGCGGCGGTGCCGTGGAACTGGTGAAGATGGGGTTCGAGACCCTGACCGAAGCCGGCTACGCCCCTGAAATGGCTTACTTCGAGTGCTTGCATGAGTTGAAGTTGATCGTCGACCTGATGTACGAAGGCGGCATCGCCAACATGAACTACTCCATCTCCAACAACGCGGAGTATGGTGAATACGTGACCGGCACCGAAGTGATCAACGAGCAGTCGCGTGCCGCCATGCGCAACGCCTTGAAGCGCATCCAAACCGGTGAATACGCCAAAATGTTCATCTTGGAAGGCCGCACCAACTATCCCTCCATGACCGCTCGCCGCCGCCTGAATGCGGAGCATTCCATCGAGACCGTGGGTGCTCAATTGCGCGCCATGATGCCTTGGATCGCCAAGAACAAGCTGGTGGATCAGACACGCAACTGACCTGCAGTCAACGTGCTCGAGCAGGAGGTCCGCGAGGATCTCTGTGCTGCAACAAAGGCCGCCCCAGGGCGGCTTTTGCATTGAATGGGTGATGAACCTCTTGCCCTGACATACACTTGAGCCATGCATGACGGAACAGACCCCTTGAATTCCAGTGAAAACGCTCCCTTGCGGCGGCACAAAGGCATCTACGTGTTGCCCAACATGATCACCCTGGCCGCCCTGTTCGGTGGTTTTTATGCGGTGGTCATGTCGATGAACGGTCGCTACGACCTGGCCACGGTGGGTATTTTTGTGGCCATGGTGCTCGACAGTCTGGACGGCAGGGTGGCCCGCATGACGAACACGCAAAGCGCGTTTGGCGAGCAAATGGACTCCTTGTCTGACATGGTGTCGTTCGGTGCTGCGCCGGCCTTGATTGCCTACGAGTGGGCTCTGCGCGGCTTGGGGCGCTGGGGCTGGATTGCAGCGTTTGTGTATTGCGCCTGTGCTGCGCTGCGCCTGGCTCGGTTCAACGTCAACACCAGCGTGGTGGACAAGCGCTATTTTCAAGGCTTGCCTTCGCCAGCTGCGGCTGCTTTGGTGGCAGGCTTTATTTGGCTCAGCACCGAGGGAGGCTGGCGCGGTGAGGACTTGGAGTGGCCCATGTTCGCTATCACGCTCTATGCCGGGCTCACCATGGTCACCAATGTGCCGTTTTACAGTTTTAAGGACTTGAGCTTGAAACGCAGCGTGCCCTTTGCCGTGATTGTGCTGATTGCTTTGGGCATCGCCATCATCAACATCCACCCGCCCACAGTGCTGTTCGGTGTGTTCGTGCTGTACGGGTTGTCTGGCTATGTGGTGTACGGTGTGCGCAAGGCCAAGGGCGCGCCGGTGAGCGTGGTCAGCACCTCCACCGACGAGCCCGACGAGCGCGGTTTGCACGATTGAGGGCATCCATAGCCCCAACCTGTGTGCCCTCATGGTTTTTTTCAATCCTGCGGCCCACTGGCTTTGTGATACATTGCTTTACATGAACAACGCGCGCACCCTGCTACTACCGCAGCCCCACGGGCAGGCGGGATAGCGCACGCGTTTTCCACACCAACGGCCCGTATGCACCCGCAGCGGGCCGTTTGTTTTGTGGATGCTGTGGGTTTTCATCGTTGACCTTGAGTCAACCCAATGGAGTATCAAATGAGCGACAAACTGATCATTTTCGACACCACTTTGCGCGATGGCGAGCAATCACCCGGCGCTTCCATGACCAAAGACGAAAAGCTGCGCATTGCCCGCCAGCTTGAGCGCCTGAAAGTGGACGTGATCGAGGCCGGTTTTGCCGCCAGCTCCAACGGAGATTTTGAGTCGGTCAAGGCGATTGCTGATGTCATCAAAGACTCCACGATTTGTTCTCTGTCTCGGGCCAATGACCGGGATATTTCCCGCTCGGCCGAAGCGCTCAAAGGGGCAAACCGGGCCCGCATCCACACCTTCATTGCCACCAGCCCGTTGCACATGGAGAAAAAGCTGCGCATGACACCCGATCAGGTGTTTGAGCAGGCCAAACAGTCGGTGCGTTTCGCCCGCAACTTGGTGGGCGACGTTGAATTCAGCGCTGAAGACGGGTACAGATCTGAGCTCGACTTTTTGGCCCGTGTGGTGGAGGCGGTCATCAACGAAGGGGCCACCACCATCAACATTCCTGACACGGTGGGCTACGCGATTCCGGAGTTGTATGGCAACTTTATCAAGGCTTTGCGCGAAAAGGTTCCCAATTCGGACAAGGCGATCTGGTCGGTGCATTGCCACAACGATTTGGGTATGGCGGTGGCCAATTCATTGGCAGGGGTGAAGATTGGGGGGGCGCGCCAAGTGGAGTGCACCATCAACGGTTTGGGCGAACGTGCCGGGAATTGTTCACTCGAAGAAATCGTGATGGCGGTCAAAACCCGGCGCGATTATTTTGGGCTCGATGTCAACATTGACACCAGCCAGATCGTGCCGGCCAGTCGCATGGTCAGTCAAACCACTGGCTTTGTGGTGCAGCCCAACAAGGCGGTGGTGGGCGCCAACGCATTCGCCCATGCCTCTGGCATACACCAAGATGGCGTGCTCAAAGCGCGAGACACCTACGAAATCATGCGCGCTGAAGATGTGGGATGGAGCGCCAACAAAATTGTGTTGGGCAAACTCAGTGGGCGCAATGCGTTCAAGCAGCGTTTGGAAGAGTTGGGGATTCAGATGGAGTCTGAATCCGAGATCAACACCGCTTTTGCGAAGTTCAAAGAATTGGCTGACCGCAAAAGTGAGATTTTTGACGAAGACATTCTGGCTTTGGTCAGCGATGAAAGCGTGACGCCTGAGAAGGAACAATACGGCTTGGTATCGCTCTCGCAGCACAGCGAAACCGGGGAACGCCCCCATGCGAAGGTGGTGTTTACCGTTGCTGGCAAGGAGTTCACGGGCGAGTCTGACGGGAATGGCCCTGTGGATGCCTCCCTCAAGGCGATTGAAGGGCACGTCAAGAGCGGGGCGGAGCTGGTGCTGTATTCGGTAAACGCCATTACCAGTGGGTCCACCGAGAGCCAAGGCGAGGTAACGGTTCGCCTGCAACACGGTGGGCGTGTGGTCAATGGTGTGGGCTCCGATCCCGACATTGTGGTCGCGTCTGCCAAGGCCTACCTGAGTGCTTTGAACAAACTCCACAGCAATTTGGATCGGGTCGCCGCCCAGGGGTGAGTTTCAGGCTCGCCAAGAGCCTCATTTTGGACATGGGAGCTGCAAACGGGGCCATGTTGTGAAAATTGCTGAAGATATTTTCGCAACCGCTTGATATTTCTGGTTTTTCAGGCGATTCTCTCCTTACAATTTTGTGAACGGTTGTTGGAGCGTATGAATATGTTGAACTGGAAGCGGTGCACACAAGCATTGGCGGTGGTGGTGTTGGGTGCCTCCCTGTCTGTGACCTCTGTCCAAGCAGCGCCAGGGGGCGCCAAACAAGTTGCGGCGCAGAAGAAAAAAGTGCAGGCGGTGAAGCGGCCTGTGGTGCGCAAGAAACTCGTTGCAGCCAAAGTGGTGGCCCAAGTGCCGGCGCTTGCCAAAAGCAAGCGCGGCCTGGCACGGCCGCAGAGTGTGGTGGTGACAAAAGTGCCCTCGGTGATACGGTTGTCGGAACATGTGCGCCCCACATTTGGCGAAAAAATGGGCTTGGGCGAAGGCAGCAGCCCTGTGAACCTGAGCTCTCGGGTGGCATTTGTGGTGGACCAAAACACCCAGGAAGTGTTGATCAGCAAAAACGATACCGCTGTACTGCCCATTGCGTCCATCACCAAGCTGATGACCGGTTTGTTGGTGGCCGATGCCAAGTTGTCCATGGATGAAGAAATCACCATCACCATGGACGACGTGGACACCATCAAAGGCAGCGGTTCACGGCTTGCTGTGGGCACCCGTTTGTCGCGTGGCGAGGCCATGCACTTGGCCTTGATGTCGAGTGAAAACCGTGCGGCCCATGCTTTGGGGCGCACTTACCCAGGTGGGTTGGCGCATTTTGTGGGTTTGATGAATCAAAAGGCCAAGGAACTGGGGATGAACGACAGCCGTTTCATCGAACCCACGGGCTTGTCCTCATCCAACCAATCCAGCGCGCGCGATTTGGCCGCCTTGGTCAATGCAGCCTACCAGCGCCCATTGATTCGCAACCTGTCCACATCACCGAGCTACTCGATGGACGTGGGCCGCAGAACTTTGCAATACCGCAACAGCAACCGCCTGATTGACAACCCGGATTGGGATATTGGCTTGCAAAAAACGGGTTACATTGCAGAAGCAGGTCGTTGCTTGGTCATGCAAGTGAGCGTGGCGGGGCGCCAATTGATCATGGTGTTTTTGGACGCTGCCGGCAAGGCTGCCCGTTTGGGTGATGCCGAGCGGGTGCGCCGGTGGGTGGAAACCACTTTTGCGTCTCCTGCACAAAACCATTTCCGCAACGGCTAACCCCCCCAGTTGGGGTCAGGTACTTGGGGTGTGCCCCAATGCCTGGCTGATGGAGTTGGCCGTTGTTTGCAGTTTGGGCAGCCAGCTCTCGTCAAGCCGGTCGGCGGGGGCTGAAATCGAGAGGCCGGCCACCAGTTTGCCTTGGTCGTCGTAAATGCCAGCCGCCATGCAACGCACGCCCATCTCCAGTTCTTCGTTGTCTCGCGCGACGCCTTGTGTGCGGCACTGCTGCAACTCACGTTCAAGGCTGGCCACTTGGGTCAAACTGTTGCGTGTGTTGCCCATGAGCCCGGTGCGGGCAGCGTATGCGCGGACGCGCTGAGGGTCATCAGCCGCCAAAAACAGCTTTCCAACTGAAGTGAGGTGCAGTGGGGCCCTTCCGCCTATGGCGCGCACCACCTGCATGCCCGAACGCTCGCTGTAGGCCCGCTCAACATAAACAATTTCATCGCCCTGGCGCACGCTCAGGTTCACTGGCTGCTGAATCAGTTTGTGCAGCTCGCGCATGGGGCCCAAGGCCGCGTCTCGCACGTTGAGTCGCCCTTTGACCAAATTGCCCAACTCAAGCAAACGCATGCCCAAGCGGTAGCTGCCGGGTTCAGGCCGGTCTACAAAACGGCCTATGGCCAGATCGTTGAGGATGCGGTGCGCGGTAGATGGGTGCAAACCCGTGCGTTCGCTGATTTCTTTGAGAGAAATGGGGTCTTCGCGGGATGCCAGCACTTCCAGCAAATTGAACATTCGTTCGATGACTTGAACGCTGGGCTGGCTGGGAAGCGTGTCTGATCGTTTGGTCATGGCCGTTCCACTGTGAAGTGTTCATTTTACAGGGTGAAATTTCTCCCAGTCGTTGTGGAGGCGGATTTCGCAGGGTTGAAAGCGGTTCTTGTAGTTCATTTTGTGACTGCCAGCGATCCAATACCCCAGGTACACATGGGGCAGGCCGAGGCTGCGGGCTTGTTCGATTTGCCACAACACGTTAAAGGTGCCGTAGCTTGCGGCCGGATCGGGTTCGTAAAACGTGTAGACGGCCGACAGGCCATCGTTCAGGATATCGACAACGGAAACCATTTGAAGCTTTGCGGGGGCATCTTCATGGGGGGGCAGCCAAAACTCCACCAGCCGTGAGTTGACGCGGCTTTGCAGCAGAAATTGGGTGTATTGGTCGACGCTGTCTTCATCCATGCCGCCGCCCGCGTGGCGCCGGTGTTGGTAGCGGAGGTAGAGCTGGTAGTGCTCGGGCACAAAACCCAACTGCAATACGCGCACCATGAGGTTGGCGTGTTGGTTCCACGCACGCCGCTGGCTGCGGTTGGGCTTGAAGTCCTGAGCCAGCACCCGCAGTGGCAAGCACTCTTGGCATTCGTCGCAGTGCGGGCGGTAGGTGAACAGGCCGCTGCGTCGGAAACCCAAGGCCACCAGTTCGGTGTAGACGTCGCTGTTGATCAAGTGGCTGGGCGTGGCCACCTGAGAACGTGCGCTGCGGTCTGACAAATAGCTGCAGGGGTAGGCCGCAGTTGCATAAAACTGCAGGGCCTGCAGGGGGAGTTCTCGCGGGCGGGTCACGGCGTTGAGTAGGTGCTGTGGTGGGGGGCTTAGAGCAGCGTGTTCCAGTATAGGGGGTTGAAAGTCCAGGGAGGTGCAGGGTGTTGCAAAGCCCTTTGTACGGTGAGCAAAAAGGTTGAGCGGGGCACTTCCCGCGCCCCAAGTGAGGCCAAATGGGCGGTGTTTTGCTGGCAGTCAATGGTGGGCAGCTGGTGTTGCCGGCAAAAGGCCACCAGGCCGGCCAGTGCTATTTTGGAGGCATTGCTGCGGTGGCTGAACATGGATTCGCCAAACACCATTGCACCCAGGTTGACACAGTAAAGGCCCCCCACCAGTTCGTTGTTCCACCAGGTTTCCACGCTGTGGGCATGGCCTGCATGGTGCAAAGCGGCGTAGGCCTGCACCATCTCGGGCAAGATCCAAGTGCCTTTTTGGCCCGGGCGGGCTGTGGTGGCGCAGGCGGTGATAACACGCTCAAATGCGGTGTCGATGCGCACCTGCAGTTGCCCGGTTTTGAGGCCGCTCTGGATCGTTTTAAGCAGCGAAGGGTGCAGCCGAAAATGTGCCACTTGCAGGACCATGCGTGGGTCCGGGCTCCACCAGAGGATGGGGTCTCGGGGGCTGAACCAAGGAAAGATGCCCTGCCGATAGGCTTGGGTCAGGGTTGCAATGTCCAAGGCCCCGCCGGCTGCCAGCAAGCCCGGGGCCGGGTCGTTGGCGTTCCATGCCAATTCGACCGGGGGGAAGTTTTGCCCTGGCTCCAACCAGGGCAGTTTGCGTGGTGTGGACATGCAATTGGAGGCGTCAAACCGTTTTGGCCTTGTAGTCGCAGCAATCGGCCACCGCGCACCGAGCGCACTGGGGCTTGCGCGCCTGGCACACGTAGCGGCCGTGCAGTATCAGCCAATGGTGGGCATGTTCCAGGTAGGGTTTGGGAATACGTTTGAGCAGTTTTTGTTCAACGGCCAATGGGGTTTTACCCGGTGCCAGGCCGGTGCGGTTGCTCAGCCGGAAAATATGGGTGTCCACCGCCATGGTCGGTTCGCCAAAAGCCACATTCAACACCACATTGGCGGTTTTGCGGCCAACGCCGGGCAAGGCTTCAAGTGCCTCGCGGGTCCGTGGCACCTGGCCTTGGTGCTGGCTCACCAACATGTGGCAGGTCTGCATCAGGTGCTTGGCTTTGCTGCGAAACAAGCCGATGGTTTTGATGTGATCTTGCAGCCCGTCCAGGCCCAGTTGAAGGATTTTTTCGGGGGTGTTGGCCACCGGGAACAATTTGCGCGTGGCTTTGTTCACACCCACATCGGTGGCCTGGGCGCTGAGCAACACGGCGGTCAGCAGCTCGAACACGCTCGTATACTCCAGCTCGGTGTTGGGCTGGGGGTTGGCCGCTTGCAAGATGGCAAAGAACCGCTCGATCTGTTCCTTTTTCATTCGGTGATTTTGACATGAGTGCCACTACAGCCGTGCGGTTCGCGGACCGACTCGACCACATAGAAACCTCGGCCATTCGTGAGCTGTTCAAGTTGCTGGGCAAGCCGGGCATCGTCAGCTTTGCCGGGGGCTTTCCAGATGTGGCTTTGGTGGATGTGGAGGGCATACGCCAAGCCACGTTGGCTGCATTGGAGCAAGAACCGGCCGGCGCCATGCAGTACGGGGCCACCGAGGGCTACTTGCCATTGCGCGAGCAGTTGGCCGCTTTTATGGCCGGCAAGGGTGTGCGTGGGGTGGCGGCGGAACAGTTGTTGGTGACCACTGGCAGCCAGCAGGCATTGGATTTGTTGGGCAAGACCTTGATTTCGCCCGGCGACAAGGTGATTGTAGAAGGCCCCACATTTTTAGCGTCGATTCAATGCTTTCGTTTGTACGGCGCCCAGTTGGTCAGCGCGCCGGTGGATGCGGATGGGGTGCAGGTGGACCGGCTGGAGCAACTGATTCGGGAACACCGCCCCAAGTTTGTGTATTTGATCCCGACTTTCGGAAACCCCAGTGGAGCAACGTTGAGCTTGGAGCGCCGCAAGCGCATATTGGAGCTGGCGGTGCAACACCAGACGCTGATTCTGGAAGATGACCCCTACGGCGATTTGTATTTTGGTGCGCCACCGCCGCCCAGTTTGTTGGCCTTGAGCGCCGAGGTGCCCGGCAGCCGGGACTGTTTGGTGCACTGTGGCAGTTTGAGCAAAACCTTGTCGGCCGGTTTGCGTTTGGGTTGGATGATTGCCCCGCCCGATTTGTTGGCCAAGGCCGTGATGTGCAAACAATTCAGCGATGCCAACACCAGCACATTTGCCCAGGCCACCGCGGCGCAGTACCTGAAAGCGGGCCGCATGGCGGCCAATTTGGACAAAGCACGTGCGGTGTACGCGGCGCGGGCCCAGGCACTTTGCGACGGTTTGCAGGCGCAAATGGGTGGGGCGATTGATTTTGTGCGGCCCAAAGGGGGGTTGTTCGTATGGGCGCGCCTGACGGGTGCCAAGGGCGGCGACACGGATGCAAAGGCGTTCTCGCTGCGGGCTGTGGAGCGCGGTGTTGCTTTTGTGCCGGGCGCGCCGTTTTATTGCGAACAACCTGACATGGCCACCTTGCGCCTGAGCTTTGCCACCTCGGACCTGGAGAAGATACGCGAAGGCGTGGCCCGTTTGGCCCAGGCGCTTTGAGGTTTACGGGGCAGGCTTGAGGGCTGCGAGCGCTGCGGCGGCCCGCAGTTTGTCTTTCTTGCTCGGGCGTTTGCCTTTGATGCCCCCGTTGCCATGGTCTGACCGAACCGAGGGCGAAACCTCGGGAGGGCTTGCTGGCAGGGCGGTTTCGTTGGGTTCAAAACCCGGCACCACCTCCAACGGCAGTTCGAGCTGCTGGCGTTTTTGAATCAGCTGCCAATGCGCCAGCGTGTGCGCGCTCACAAAACTGATGGCCAGCCCTGTTTCGCCAGCCCGCCCAGTGCGACCAATGCGATGGACGTAGTCAACCGCTGAACGGGGCAAATCGTGGTTGACCACCACGGGCAATGCTGCGATGTCGATGCCTCGTGCGGCCAGATCGGTGGTGACCAGAATGTCCCAGTGCCCGTCTTTGAAATCGGCGAGCAATTCTTGGCGCGCGGTTTGGCCCAACCCCCCATGAAAGGCGGTGGCACGCAAGCCTTTGTTGTTCAATTTGTAGGCCACGTGTTCGGCCGCGTATTGCGTGGCCACAAACACCAGCACCTGGCGCCAACCCCGTTCGTTAATCAAATGTCGCAGCAAGGGGGTGCGCCTGGCACTGTCCACGTTGTAGGCGTGCTGTTCTATGGCAGACCCATCGACTGGGGCGGCTGTAACCGTGATGTGCTGTGGGTTGTGCAGCAGGGCCGTGGCCAACTTTTGAACTTCAGGGGGAAACGTGGCCGAAAAGAACAGGTTCTGCCGGCGCTTTGGGAGTTGCTCCAGCACATGGTGCAATTCGTCGGCAAAACCCAGGTCCAGCAGGCGGTCGGCTTCGTCGAGCACCAGGTGCTCCACCGACGCCAAATGCAAGGCGTTGTGGGCCAGCAAGTCCAGCAGGCGCCCGGGCGTTGCCACCACCATGTCTGCGCCGCCGCGCAACGCCATCATTTGGGGGTTGATGGACACACCGCCGAAGACGACCGCGATTTTCAAGGGGCGGGGCGAGGTGGGCAGCAAAGGTTGGGCCATTTGGCGCAGCACTTCGCCCACTTGCGCGGCCAATTCCCGGGTGGGAACCAGCACCAGCGTCCGCACCAAACGCGGCCCAGACGGCTGTGGTTTTTGGTGCAGCAGCTGGAGCAAAGGGAGCGCAAATGCGGCGGTTTTGCCCGAGCCTGTTTGGGCCTGGCCCAACACATCAGCCTTTTGCAAGATGGCGGGTATGGCCTGGGTTTGTATGGGGGTGGGCTGGCTGTAACCGAGGCTGTGTGCCGCAGTGACCAGCGCAGGAGAGAGACCCAGGGTTGAGAAGGGCATGGGGTTCCTTGACCGCGCTCAGCGCAGCACTTCCAAAAGGCGGTCCAGCCCACCTTCGTTGATGGCGACCATGGCTTGTTCGCGCACTTTGGGTTTGGCGTGGTAAGCCACCGACAAGCCAACCGCGTTCATCATGGGAAGGTCGTTGGCGCCATCGCCCATGGCAATGCATTGAGCGGGCTCTA
>JBDKEX010000097.1:0-3896 GCA_039798985.1 Pseudomonadota bacterium
CCCCAAAACTGGGGCCCATTGCCGACTGGGGCTTGGCCATAGACCGCAAACAGCTGCCCGTAAGCGCCGAAACCTTTGCCACCAGCGAACCCGGCGTGTTCGCAGTGGGCGACATCAACACCTACCCCGGCAAACGCAAATTGATTGTGTGCGGCTTCCATGAGGCCACCCTGGCTGCCTTTGCCGCAGCAGCCTACCTGCGCCCCAACGAACGGTTGTTGCTCCAATACACCACCACCAGCCCACGCCTGCACGAACTGTTGGGTGTGCGCCATTGACGCGGACTCAGTACAGCAGCTGTGTAGGCAAGGGTGCAAAACCGTGGTTCAGAGGTCCATGACCGCGGCCTGTGGTGACTTGAGCCCCGGCCTCGATGGCCCCGCGAATGTAAGCATGCGCCAGCTGAACCGCCGACTCCAAACCTTGGCCCAAGGCCAACTGCGCCGCGATCGCCGAGGACAAGGTGCAGCCGGTGCCATGGGTGTTGCGGCTGGCAATGCGCGGGCCGCTGTGGCGTTGCCAATAAGTGGCTGGCTCGTCGCCCAAAGCCAACACATCGGTCAGTACCTCGCCACCCAAATGGCCCCCCTTGAGCAAGACCGCCTTGGCACCCAAGGCCAGCAAATCGGCACAAGCGGCGTCCAGGTCTTCCAGGCCTTGAACCGGACGACCCAACAACAGGGCCGCTTCGTCCAGGTTGGGGGTGATCACCACCGCTCGGGGGAACAACTCTGCCGCCAAAACAGCCACGGTCTCACGCTCAATCAAAGCGTCACCGCTGGTGGCCACCATCACCGGGTCCAGCACCACGTTCGCAAGCTGGTAGTGGTCAATGGCCCAAGCCACGGCGTGCACAACATCTGGCGCATGCAACATGCCTATTTTCACGGCATCTACCCCAATGTCCTCCACCACTGCGGCTATTTGCTCCTTCAAAAAGGCTGCTGGCACCCCGTGTATGGCACGCACCCCCACGGTGTTTTGGGCCGTGAGCGCGGTAATGGCGGTCATGCCGTAGCAACCCAAAGCTGCAAAAGTCTTCAAATCGGCCTGTATGCCAGCCCCACCTCCGGAATCGCTGCCGGCAATCGTCAAAACTCTGGGGTAATGGGCCTGCACGGCCGACTGCTTGGGTTGTGTCATAGCAAAATTATCCTCCACAGAGAAGCCGCTGGCGCCCACCAGAGGCCCAAATTGGCCCGAAGCCTGTGATGTAATTTGCGCTCACCCAAACCCACACCATGACCGCAACCCCAAGCCACCCCCACCTCGAACCCGTGCTGGTGCTGGGCGCCGGTTTGATGGGGCGGCTGCTGGCTTGGCAATTGGCAAAACACGGGCATCGCGTTGACCTGCTGGATGCCGGCCCCCCCGAAGGCAGCTCGTCAGCGGCAAGGGTGGCCGCTGCCATGCTGGCCCCTTTGGCCGAATCGGCGGTGACCGAACCCAATGTGGTGGCCATGGGGCAATATGCCCTGCCCCGGTGGCGCGAATTGCTGCAGCAATTGCCCGAGCCGGTCTTTTTTCAGCAGCAAGGCACCCTGGTTCTTTGGCACCGGCAAGACGCCGCCGAAGCCCAGCGGTTCAACGGACTTCTGGCCAAAACACGGCAAACTTTGCCCGCACTGCCAGCCCCCGAAAACGTGCATGGCGCGCGGTTGGCCTCGCTGGAACCCGCCGTAGCGCAACGCTTTCACCAAGGTGTTTACCTGCCAGAAGAAGGGCAATTGGACAACCGGCAACTGCTGCAAGCCTTGCTCAAAGCTCTGGCGCAGCAGGGCACCGTTGTGCAGTGGCACACGCCCTGCACGCTGGACCAGGCCCTGGAACTGCAACAAAAACGTGGGGGCTGGGTGCTGGATTGCCGCGGTTTGGGTGCGCAAGCCGATTGGCCCACCCCCGGCCCCACACTGCGCGGGGTGCGCGGTGAAGTGGCCCGGCTTCACGCCCCTGGCGTAACACTGCAACGCCCCACTCGGCTGCTGCACCCACGTTACCCAATCTACATTGCCCCCAAGCAAGACCACGTTTTTGTGATCGGCGCCACCGAAATCGAAACCAACGACCTGTCGCCCGCCAGCGTCAGGTCCACCCTGGAACTGTTGAGCGCAGCCTACGCCGTGCACCCAGGTTTTGGCGAAGCGCGCATTCTCGAACTCAACAGTCAGTGCCGCCCCACACTGCCCGACAACCTGCCCACGGTACGCCAAGCGGCCCCCAAAGTGCTTCAAATCAACGGCCTCTACCGGCACGGGTTCATGATTTCGCCGGCCGTGCTGGATGCGGTGGTGGAACACATGCACAGCGGCACCCAAACGCTGGCAGCCCAATTGCAGCTGTGCTTTCAAGTCAACACGCTGCAACCGCTTGCCTGATCTGCCATGCAAATTCTCATCAACCACGTCCCTCACGAACTGCCCCAGGGCTCCAGCCTGGCCGATGCCGTGCAAGCCTTTGCCGCGCAAGGGCCGTTTGCAGCCGCAGTCAACCTGCAATTTGTGCCCCGCACCCAGTACGCCAACACGTTGTTGGCCGAGGGCGACCGCATTGAATTCATCTCTCCCGTGACTGGCGGGTAAACGCCAAGACGCCATGATTCCCATTCCAGACACATTTCAGCTCTACGGCCAAACCTTCAACAGCCGCCTGTTGCTGGGCACTTCGCGCTACCCCTCACCAGCGGTGCTGGAGCAAGCCGTCAGGCTGGCCCAACCCTGCATGCTCACGGCATCGTTGCGCCGCCAAGGTGCCGCCGGGCTGGACGCCAGCCAGGGTTTTTGGCCTCTGCTGCAAAAAATGCAGGTGGCAGTGCTGCCCAACACTGCTGGTTGCCACAGTCTGCAAGAAGCCATCACCACCGCCGAAATGGCGCGTGAAGTCTTTGAAACCGACTGGATCAAACTTGAACTGATTGGTGACGACTACACCCTGCAACCCGACACCTTGAACCTGGTGGCGGCCGCCGAACAACTCATTCAGAGCGGCTTCAAGGTGCTGCCCTACACCACCGACGATTTGGTGCTCTGCCAGCGCTTGGTCGACGTGGGTTGCCAAGCCGTGATGCCCTGGGCCGCGCCCATTGGCACCGGCAAAGGCCCCATCAACCCACACGCCTTGCGCACCTTGCGCGAGCGCTTGAACGTGCCTTTGATTGTCGATGCCGGTTTGGGACTGCCCTCTCACGCCTGCCAAGTGATGGAGTGGGGATTCGATGGCGTGCTGTTGAACACCGCCGTGGCACTGGCGCGCGACCCTGTGGCCATGGCTCAGGCTTTTGCCCAAGCCGTCAAGGCGGGACGCAGCGCTTTTCTGGCAGGCGCCATGACACCGCAAGACGCTGCCCAGCCCAGCACCCCAGTGCTGGGCACGCCATTTTGGCACCACGCCTGAAAACCGCTCATGACCGAAATTGCCGCAACGCTTGCCAACATGGTGCAACTGCACCAGCATTTGGGTCTGACCAGCAACCTTGACCCCGCCGCCACTGCCGCCAGCAACCAGCCTCGCGATTTGGCCTACGCCTGCGCGCGCAGGTTGGGCTTTATCAACGCAGATGCCGACTGCATTGCCCAGGCTTGGGAACGGCAATCAATACGAAGGGGGCACTTTGACCCCACGGCCTGGCCTGTCGATCTGCCCGACTTTCTGCCCACACCCCAGGGCAATGAGCCACCGTTTGCCGCTTGCCCAAACGCGTTGGGGCTGTACGCAGTGCTGCCCACGGCACAGTGGGTGGCGCGAATGGCCCAAGCCAATGTGCCCACCTTGCAACTGCGCTTTAAAAGCACCGACAAGGCTGCAGTGAAAGCGGAAATTCGCGCTGCGGTTCAGGCCACCCAGGGCACGCCAAGCCGTCTGTTCATCAACGACCATTGGGAACTCGCAATTGAAGCGGG
>JBDKEX010000098.1:0-3015 GCA_039798985.1 Pseudomonadota bacterium
CCTTTCGACGCACAGACCGCCCCTCACTGCACGCGAGGCCCGATGGCGGAGTGGTGACGCAGCGGACTGCAAATCCGTATACGCCGGTTCGATTCCGGCTCGGGCCTCCACACACGTCTGAGTGAAAACCCCAGCGACAGTTTTGACGTGAAAAGCCCGCATTTTTGCGGGGTTTCGGGATTGCTCACGTCTCCAAAGAGTCTCCGCAGAGACAAAAATAGGGCCAAATCCAGCCGATTCGACCCAAAGTCTCTGCACGCGATCTGCCTGTGATGGTTTTGAAACGGCCCGCTTTTAGGGGCGCGCGGTGAACCCCAGAAACGTCCTCTGCCCTTCCCAATCCAGTGGCATGTCGCGGGAAAGCAGTTTCTCAGGATCAAGCCCTGGAGGGGCAGTGGCCGTCAGCAGCGCCTTTTGAATATCAGATGCAAGGAGGCCAACAGCCATCCCAAGCTGCACTTCGGCTCGCTCTTCAAAGAACGGTGCTCGGAGCCTGAGCTTACGCAGACTATGAATAGCTCTCCCTGTTGGAGGCAAGTTGCGGTTAGACTGACAGCACCCAAAAACCATTTGACAACCGATCGGTCAGGTAGAGCTGTGGAATCGGCTTACCTTATCAGCGCGCCCGCTCATTAGTCGGCCAACTCAAACACATAAAGCATGTTGCCTCCGTTCGGCTGATAGATGTCCGGGCTTTGTTGCGCGGTCATCAGCTTGAACACACCCAGGCCCGTGGTCACAGCGATATACTGCTTGCCGCCTACTGCGTAGGTGACCGGGTAACCGTGCGGTGCTGAGCCCAAGCGCGTTTGCCAGAGGACCTTACCGGTCTTCATGTCGAAGGCCTTGAAGTAACGATCCAAGTCGCCAATAAAAACGAGGCCTCCGCCGGTGGTCAAAGCAGAGGTCATGAACATGGCGCGCTGCGTGTGGGACCAGCGGGGCTTTAACGTCGTGACATCAATGGCGCTCAGACGGCCGAGCATGCCGTCGGCCCCAGGCATGGGGTACACGGTGGATTCACCGCCAAAGCCGCCACCACCGTCTTTACGCTCCACAGCACGGCCGGTCATGTCGACGCACAATTGGTGCAGCGGCAACACCAGCGAATTGCTGGCCGGGTCATAGGCACTGGCCTGCCAGTTGTGGCCGCCATAAATGCTGGGACAGACAGACACCCGGTCATCTATCCCTGCGTTCATGATGTCATCGCGGTATTCCACCCGACCAGTGGCATGGTCGATGGACTTGAAGATGTTTTGATACAGCGTTTCGGTGACGGCGACGAACTTGCCATTCCGACGGTCAAGCTTCCAGAGCAGGCCGTCCTTGCCAGCCGTAAGGACAAATTTGTCTGGCCCCACATCCACCAGCACCCGCTCAAAGCCGGTTTCCATGTCCAGTGTTTCACCAGGCACATGCTGGAAGTGCCATTGCAACTTGCCGGTTCGCGGGTCGAGCGCCAGTGTCGAGTTGGTGTAAAGGGCGGCGTCTGCCGGCGTCATGCCGCGGCTGGCCGCGACCCAAGGTTTCGCCTGGGATGTGCCTAAATAATATAAGTTTAACTGCGGGTCATAGCTCCCGGTAATCCAGGTGTCGCCGCCGGCGCGCAGCTCAACGGGTTGGCCTCCCCAACTGGCTTCATTGGGATCGCCCGGCAGAGCGATGGTCGAGGTGCGCCACAGCTCTTCGCCGGTGTTGGGGTCGTGGCCAGTAATGAAGCATCCTGTTTTCTTGTAGCGTTCGCAACCGTTGATGCCGCTGACCACAACACCGCCGGCAATGAAAGGCCCTGCTGTGTGGGTATAACCTTGACGATAATCTGCCTTCACTGTTCGCCAAACCAGTTTTCCGGTGCGCGCGTCCAACGCAACAATGGCCGCGTCATACGTGGCCAGAAACACCTTGTCCTGATAGAGCGCGATATTGCGTGTTGGGCCCCCAAGAGTGCGCGAATCCTCGGGGTACGGGTAGCTATATTCCCACAGCAGACTGCCGCTTGCAGCGTCGATGGCCTGCACCACATTGCCCGGATGGGTAAGGTACATCACGCCGTCATGGATGAGGGGTGTCGGCTGATTACTGCCGTCCTTCATCGTCATGGCCCAAGCAAGCCGCAGACGACCCACCGAGCGGGTATTGATGCTTGAAAGCGGGCTAAAGCCCTGACCGTCTGACGTGCGGCGCCAATGCAGCCAATCCGCAGCGGGTGGGTTGTGCAGCAGGGCATCGGTGACCGGTGTTTTAAAGGATGTTGGGCGGTTCACCCAGCCCCCAGCGCTTTGGGCAGCCTCCATAATGCCGCCAGCCCCTTGCCACGTATTTTCTTGTGGCTTTTGTTCGCTCAGCATAATGCCGTTACTGGTCAATAGAAAGGCCGCGATGTTATCGACCAAAGCGGGGGACGCGCCGGCCGGCAGATTCATCGACATCATGTTGCGGATGAAGGTCGCCAAGGGGGGCACACCGCCTTTGCCCCAGCGGTTGCGGAACGGCTCGCCCACGAGAGCGGCACCATGTGCTCCGCCCGACAAGTTGGCATTATGGCATTCTGCACAGTATTTTTGGTAGGCCGCTTTGCCGGCAGACGCTGTTTCGGCTTTGGCTCCAGGCGCCATAAGCACGCTTACGGCCAGCAACATTATGCTGAGAACAGGCCAGCGAATAAACCGCATCGATATCTCCTTGGCAATTCATCCGAAGATGCGAGCTTGCCAACAACCAGTCAACGATGAAGTTTCCCGCAAGATGACGGCACAGATAAGCTTCGCCAGCCTGGGGTGCGCCTCAGCTGATGCAATCTGATCGCCGATGCGCACGATACCGAAAGGCTGGGAGGTCCGCATGGCAAGCCACACGGACACCATACACCTTTCTATCCGCAAAGCGGACCGAGAGAGGCAACATTTGGACAGAGGCCTCACCGGGAGTTTGCTGAATCCCGATGGACCAAAAATGCCTGAGGACAGATCCGATTCCAACCCTCGACTCCAACCTTGGCAAGGTTGCGGCCAA